>JBPYDW010000208.1:0-24592 GCA_051986335.1 Vulcanimicrobiaceae bacterium
TCAATCGGCCGAAGCGCTCGCGGAATGGACGCACCGCCGCATTCGCCGCGAACTCGGCTTACCCGATGACGGCGGCAAACGCTACTCTTGGGGCTACGGCGCCTGCCCGGACCTCTCGCAACACGCGTCGGCGTTTGCGCTTCTCGGTGCGCAAGAAGCAATCGCGGTTACGCTCACCGATGCGTTCCAAATAATTCCCGAGCAGTCAACGGCCGCGATCGTCATCCATCACCCCAAAGCGTCGTACTTTAACGCCGCCGCCGTCCGCGAACTCGCTCCCCAAGCGTAAGACTAGCGCCTCACGGACCCTTGCCATCGTCGGGACGCGCGCATTTTTCCATCCTGAAAAAGTGCTACTCACTTCGCGCTCGCTCTCGCCCTCCATGGCTTCACTCGCGCCTCAGATGCCCTCCTCATGGCAAGGATCCGCGCGGCGCTCGATCAGAAAGACATTGGAAGGCTAGGCGCCAATCCCGGTCCGCATGTCATTTCATCGGCTCGTCGGTTCTGCGTTTGCCGCTTGTTGTATCGCTGCGCTGGCAGCGTGTTCGTCGGGAAGCGGTTCCGCGCCCAGCGGCACCACCGTCAAGCTCGGCGTGGATTTGCCGCTTTCGGGTGCCGATGCATCGGTCGGACAGAGTACGCTCAACGGCGTTACGCTGGCGGTAGAAGAAGCGAATGCAAAGCTACCGCCGGGAGGGTTGAACTTCGTCGTCGCTGCTTCCGACGACGCCGTACAGGGAGTGCACAGCCCGCAGCAGGGCGATGCCAACGCGCGCGCCTTCGCCGCCGATCCTAACGTGCTCGCGATGATCGGTCCGTACAACTCCAACGTGGCCAAGGCGCAGATTCCGATAACGAATGCAGCGGGGCTCGTCCAGATCTCGCCGGCCGTCGTGGCCGATGGCTTGACGCTGGGCCCTGACGCCGTCGCGTTGCGCCGTGCCAATCCCAACCTCATTACGTTCTTTCGCGTGTGCACGACGGATTCGCGCCAAGGATCGGCGGCCGCGAAATTCGCGCGCGGCCTCGGCTGGAAGAGCGCGTATCTGGTTGACGACAACGAAACGTACGGTCTGGATTTGTCCCAAGTCTTTGGCGACGACTTCAGCAAGCTCGGCGGACGAGTGTTGGGACACGATCACTTGGAGAAGGGCAGTCAGGATTTCAAGGCCCTGCTGCTAAAGATCGCCTCCGCAAAACCAGACGTGCTGTTCTACGGGGGCGTTACCAGCACCGGTGGCGGCCTGTTGCGCAAGCAGATGTTCGACACCGGCCTCGGGACGACGCCGTTCATGGGTGGTGACGGGAGTACCGACTTGAATACGGTGGCCGGCACCTATGCCGACGGAGCTTTCTACACCGTTGCGGCTGCCAACGTGCAGGAGATGCCTGCGGCGCAAACCTTTCTGCGGGCCTACGAAGCGCGCTTCCATACGCCGATTGGCCCGTACAGTGCCAACGCTTATGCGGCTACGGCCGTTGCAATCGCCGCCGTTTTGAGCGCCGCGAAGGAGAGCGGCGGAAGGATTCCAAGCCGCGACGCGGTGCTCAAGAAAGTCGCAGCCACCGACTTGCAGACTCCCATCGGGCGCGTTCAGTTCGACGCGAACGGCGATATTCGCAATCCCGTCGTCAGTCTTTACGGTTTTAAGAGCGGCGAGTCGATGTTTATCAAGCAGTTGAACCTGGTCACGAACTAGTTGAGCGGCGCTACACCTCGTGGGGCTGCAGGTCGCTAAACCGTGCACGGGTTCCTAAATCAACTCGTCAATGGAGTCTCGCTCGGCGGGATCTATGCGCTGATCGCCCTTGGCTACACGATGGTCTACGGGATCATCGAGTTGATCAACTTCGCCCATGGCGACGTCTACACGCTTGGATCGTTCTTTGCTCTAGCGATTTTGACGGCGCTGGGCGTCACCGGCGAAGTCCACGGCGCGGCCTTGGTGATCGCGGTCGGCGTTGCGGTCGTCGGAGCGGCACTGCTGTGCGGCATCGTCGGCATCCTCATCGAGCGCCTGGCCTACCGCCGCTTGCGCAACGCGCCGCGCTTGGCGCCGCTGATCACCGCGATCGGCGTCTCGTTCATCTTGCAGAATATCATGCAGTGGTGGCGTGGACCCTCGCCGGTTAGCTTCCCGGGAGTCATCCCAAACCCGGTGATGAGCGTCGGCCCGCTCGACATCTCGGCCAAGCAATTCCTCGTCGTTGGACTGGCAATCGTCATGATGATCGGTCTTCAGTTGTTCGTGCATCGCACTCCGCTGGGCCGGGCGATGCGGGCGACAGCGCAGGACCGCGATGCTGCCCAGTTGATGGGCATCAATATCAACACGACGATCGCGCTAACGTTCTTGATCGGTAGCGCGCTCGCCGGCGTCGCCGGTTTTGTGTCGGGCGTCTACTACCAAACGACCTGGTTCTTCAACGGTTTTAGTATCGGACTAAAGGCATTTACCGCGGCGGTATTGGGCGGCATCGGTAATCTGGCCGGTGCCATGCTGGGTGGATTTGCCATCGGCATCATCGAGTCGTTTGCCACCTGGCTCATCGGCGGACAGTGGGCAAACGTCACGGTCTTTGCCATCCTCGTCCTCGTGCTCGTCTTTCGGCCGACGGGAATCTTGGGCGAGGCGCTGCCGGAGAAAGTATGATCGTCGCCTACGCTGCAATCACCATCGCCGCCGTGCTGGCCGCGTATTACGCGCGCGCGCGTAATACGCGCTACGCGATCTACGCCGTGCTCGCCGCGGTGCTGGTCGCGGGTCCGCTGCTGTTCCCTAACGATGCGACCGCCAACGTCCTGTGCGATATCGGCATCTACGTCGTGTTGGCACTCGGACTCAACATCGTCGTCGGATATGCCGGCCTGCTCGACCTCGGATACGCCGCGTTCTTCGCCATCGGCGCGTACACGTACGGTATGCTGGCGAGTCCGCAACTCAATTTGCACGTTCCATTTTGGGTCTTGCTCTTCTTGGCGGCGGGAGTCGCGGCGGTCTTCGGCATCATCCTCGGCGCGCCGACGCTGCGCTTGCACGGCGACTACTTGGCGATCGTTACCCTCGGCTTCGGCGAAATCGTTCCACAGGTATTTCAGAATCTGCAGATCACCGGTCGTGCGGACGGGATCGCCGCGCTCGACACTCCGTCGTTTCTTGGCCGGTCGTTCGGAGAGGGCGCGCTGTCGTACTACTACGTCGCGCTCGGTGCCGTCGCGCTCACGATCTTTCTCGTGCGCAACTTGCGCGACAGCCGGCTCGGCCGCGCCTGGATGGCAATTCGTGAGGACGAGCTGGCTGCCAAGCACATGGGCATCAACACGCTGCGGGTCAAGCTGGCCGCCTTCGCCTTGGGCGCGTCGTTTAGCGGCCTGGGAGGGGTGATCTTCGCAGCCAAACTCGGTACGGTCTCGCCAGTCGACTTCCAGTTCCAAATCAGCGTACTGGTACTCTCGATGTTGGTGTTAGGTGGAATGGGCAACATCGAGGGAGTGGTGATTGGCGCGGTCATCTTGGAGCTGGTGAACGAGTATGTGTTGCCCCAAGCGTCCTCGCTCGTTCACATACCGCACGTAGATCTCTCGCAGTCGCAGTTCTTCATCTACGGCGCGATCCTGGTGGGAATCATGTTGTTTAGGCCCGAGGGACTGCTGCCCAGCCGGACCCGCCGCGCCGAGCTGCACCAGGCTGCCGTTGCCGGTGAGACGTGAGCGTCTTGTTACAGGTTGACGATGCGCGCAAGCGCTTCGGCGATCTGGTCGCGCTCGATGGCGTGTCCCTGACCGTGAACGCAGGAGCGATTGCCGGCATCATCGGTCCAAACGGCGCCGGAAAGTCGACGCTTTTCAATGCGATCACCGGCGTTTCGCGGCTCGATGCGGGCGACGTGACATTCGACGGTGTTACGATCTCGCGCTGGCCGACGTACCGTATCGCCGCTTCGGGCATCGCCCGCACGTTTCAGAACATCCGGCTCTTCCGCTTTGCCTCGGCACTAGAGAACGTGATGGCCGGCGAACACGCGCGCCTGCGCTCCGGAGTGTTCGCATCGCTGCTGCATCCGCCGTTCGAGCGCCGGGAGGAGGCCGAGGCTCGCGAGCGTGCCCGCGAGCTGCTCGCCTTCGTCGGACTCGAGCGTGAAGCGCAAACCGACGCGGCCCACTTGCCCTATGGATTGCAGCGGCGCTTGGAAATTGCTCGCGCGCTGGCATCGCGGCCGGCGTTGCTCCTGCTCGACGAGCCGGCCGCCGGCATGAACCCGCGTGAGAAGGCGGATTTGGCGGATCTTCTGCGGACGATTCGCGAGCGCGGCATCACCTTGGTGCTCATCGAGCACGATATGTCGCTGGTCATGTCGCTCTGCGAACGCATCAGCGTCCTCGACCACGGCGTAAAGATCGCCGGAGGAACGCCGGCGCAAGTCCGCGCGGATCCGCGCGTCATCGAGGCATATTTGGGAATCTCCGCATGACTTTGCTCGCCGTTCGCGGGCTGCGCGTTCGCTATGCGGGCATCGAGGCGGTCCACGGCATCGATCTTAGCGTCGGAGACGGCGAGATCGTGGCGGTGTTAGGGGCGAATGGCGCGGGCAAGACCAGCACGCTGCGCGCGATTAGCGGATTGGTGCGCTCCGCCGGTGAGATCGAGTTCGACGGTCGCCGGGTGGACGGCATGCCGGCCGATGCGATCGCGCGTTTGGGCTTGCGTCACGTTCCCGAAGGACGCCGGGTCTTCGCTCGCATGAGCGTGCTGGAGAATCTGGAGTTGGGCGGGATCGGCCTGCGCGGCGCCGAGCGGCGCGCGGCATTCGATAGGGTCTACGAGATCTTTCCGCGCTTGCGCGAGCGCACGCAGCAGGCAGGCGGCACGCTATCGGGCGGCGAGCAGCAGATGCTGGCGATCGGTCGCGCGTTGATGTCTTCACCACGCTTACTCATGCTCGACGAGCCGTCGCTGGGACTCTCGCCGCTGTTGGTGCGCACGATGTTTGAGGTGATCGGTGCCGTCCACCAGAGCGGGACGACCGTCTTACTCGTCGAGCAAAATGCCCGCCAAGCGCTGCAAATTGCGTCTCGCGCCTACGTTCTCGAAAACGGCCGCGTCACGCGCGAGGGAGCGGCAGCGGCATTACTCGACGATCCGGCGGTAACGGCAGCGTACTTGGGGACGTCGTAAGCCTTTTTACACGGGCTACGCGGTAGCGCGCAGGCGCACGGCGTCGTAAACCATCTCGCCGGCGACCATCGTACCGATGGGCTGATACTTGGGACTCCAGAATGAGAGATCCGCGCGCAATCCTGCGGCGATTCGTCCCAGCTCGCCGTCGTGGTGGATGATCTTCGCCGGCGCGTACGTAGCGGCGGTGATCGCCTGCTCGAAGGGAAGTTCGGTGTACGCCATATAGTTGCGCAGCGCTTCGTCGACGCGCAGCGCGCTGCCGGCGATCGTGCCATCCTCCGAGCGCATGACGCCGCCCTCGATGTGGTAGCCGGGGCCGGCCGGCGGCATGTTGTCGGTTGCGAGCACGATTCGGTCGCCGAGCGTCCGGTAAAGAACGTCGATCATCACCGGCGAGACGTGGCGGCCGTCACATATCACCTGCACTAACGTGCGGCGATCCTGCATGAACGCCGCCAAAATGGACGGATCGCGATGATCGAGCGGCGGCATTCCATTGAAGGCGTGCGTCAGCGAGCGATACCCCAGACCGATCGCCAACAGACCTTCGCGATATCGCGCCGACGTGTGACCCGCCGAGCAGGTCACTCCGTTTTCGAGAAAGACTCTGGCCGCGTCGGTGGCGCCCTCGACTTCCGGGGCGAGCGTGACCATCAGAAGCGTGCCGCGGCATGCGTCGACCATCTCGCGAGCGCGCTGCGCCGACGCATCGAGCAACCACTCTTGCCGATGCACGCGGCGAAACTTCGAGTTGAGGAACGGTCCCTCAAAGTGGATTCCCAAACAACGCGCACCGTGCGGCGCGTCCTCGGCGAGATCGTGCGCGGCGTCGCCGATGTCGCTGGCCGCATGCAACATCGATTCCCACGGCGCCGTCATTATCGAGGCAACGAAGCCCGTCGCTCCCATGCGCGCGTACTCTGCAGATACGGTTGGAACTGCATTTCCGTGGTCGCGGTTGAACAGCGCGTCGCCGGCGCCGTTGGTGTGAACGTCGATTAAACCGGGCGCAACGATGGTTTCGGCGGGCAGAGGGCGATCGGTCGGACCGTCGGCGGGCATAATATCTTTAATGCGCCCATTCTCAACGATAATGCGTCCCGTCGTGGACGTGCCGTCGCCGACTGCGATGGTCGCAGGCCCGAGCGTAAAACTAGTTGACGTGGGAAACCCTCCTGCGGGACCTGGCGCTGCTCTTCGACGCGCCGTCGCAAACTTCTTCAGAGGCACCCTCTTACCCATTGCAGCGGCGTACCAGGATTCCAGGGGCCGCTTGTTGACGACTTTACGCCATCGTCTAGTTGCGTATTATAGCCAGCGCTTCGTCGCGGTGCCGCTCCATGAGTTCGCGCGTATCGCCTTCGACGTTGAGCCGTAGCAGGGGCTCGGTGTTCGACGGGCGCACGTTCATCCACCAATCCGGGTAGTCGATGGTCACCCCGTCCAAATGATCGACGCTGCCGTCCTTGTAGTGCGCTTCAACCTCGGCGAGTTTGGCTCGCGTATCTCTGACCGCCGTATTTATCTCGCCCGAGCGGAAACGCGTGTCGATGGGCGCGATGACCTGGCTCACCGGCTTGCCGGCTTCGCTAAACAGTTCGAGACACTGCATCAGCGCAATCATGCCCGAGTCGGCATACCAGTTTTCCTTGAAATAGAAATGGCCGCTGTGCTCCCCGCCAAACTCGATGTCTTGGTCGCGCATCTCCGCCTTGATGATCGAGTGCCCCACTTGCGAGCGTATCGGAATCCCTCCGGCCTTCACGATGAGCTCGGGCACGCTGCGGCTGCTGATCAAGTTGTACAGAATGCGCGCGCCGGGGTAGTGCTTGAGGGTGTTGAGCGCTACCAGCGCGGTAACGGTGCTGCCGTCGATGAGGTCGCCCTTTTCGTCGACGATGAACATCCGATCGGCGTCGCCGTCGAACGCCGCGCCCAAGTCGCAGCCGTGCTTTCGAACCGCAGCCTGCAAGTCCACCATATTCGCCGGCTCGATTGGGCTCGCGGGATGATTGGGAAAGCTTCCATCGAGTTCGAAGTACAGCGGAATGACTTCGCACGGCAAATACTTGAAGACGTGCGGAACGGTTTCGCCGGCCATTCCGTTGCCGGCATCGATCGCGATCTTGAATGGCTTTATCTTCGATCGATCGATGAAAGAAAGACAGTGCGTCGCGAAGTCGTCGAGGACGTCGCGGCGCGCGACCTTTCCGGGTGTGGCCGGGGCCGGTAGCGCGCCGGCTACCGCGCAATCGCGAATTTCGGCGAGACCCGTTTGTAAAGAAATCGCTTGCGCCTGTTCGCGCGTAAACTTCATGCCGTTATATTGAGCGGGGTTGTGCGACGCCGTGATCATGACGCCACCGTCGAACCCGTATTTGCCGACCGCAAAATACAGCGCGTCGGTGGACACCAACCCAATGTCGGTCACGTCGGCGCCGGACTCGGTTGCGCCGCGAGCGAAAGCGTCGGCGAGCGCCGCGCCGGAGGGCCGCATGTCGCGACCTATTGCAATATGTGAGGCGCCCAGCAATCCCACGAAGCAGCGACCGATCCGGTACGCCGTTTCGTCGTTGAACTCAGCCGGATAAATCCCGCGAACGTCGTAGGATTTAAAGATGTCAGGATGCACCTGCGCCGGCATGCGCAAAAGGGTTCGGAGGCCCAACCAGTGACACCTACGGTCCCCGCGTTAGGTCAGAGCGTATCGTACGCTTGAATCTGGGCCCGCTGACCCGTATCAGCGGCCCGTTGATTGCGACCGTATTATTGGCCGTCATTTTGTTCATGGCGGTCTATTCGGCATTTCGTACGCGCGCCGAGATCGCTGCGACGTTCGATCGTCAAGAGGCACTGCAGCAGGCGCAGCTGCGGCTCGAAGAGCTGCTGCGCCTGCAAATTGAAGAGCAGAACTTCGTGCGCGGTTACACGATCACCAGAGATCCGTTTTACAAGGGCCAGTACGCGGTCGCCGTCGCCAACTTTACGCGCGAGGACCACGCGATACGCGTCGAGTTAACCGCCGAGAACCTTACCGAATCGCTGGCGCGCATGGACGACTACGAGTCAGCCCAGAACGATTTTCGTAACGCGGTCGCCGAGCCGTTGCTGACGCACCCCAACGCGAAGCTGACCGACATCGACAAGCGCAACAAAGCCGACTCCGACTACCAGGATGGAGTAGCTGCCGCGATCCGCTCCGACTTGGCGGCGCACAGTCAGCTGCTCGCTCGAAACACCCTCGATCAAGTCAACGGCACGCAGTATTTTTCGGCGTTTTGGTTCTTGGTATTCGGGCTGCTCGCCATCCTTTTCAACGCCTACCGCTCTCGCCTCAACCGCGAGCTCGAAGAGGAACGCACGACCACCGAAATTTTGCAGCGGGCGTTTCGCAGCGTTCACGTCGACTTGCCGCGCTGCGACGTGGGCAGCGCCTATGCAGCTGCGAGCAGCCACTTAGCGGTCGGCGGCGACGTCTTCGACATGTACAGACTTTCGGAGAATCTCGGCCTGATTCTCATCGCCGACGTGAGCGGAAAGGGCGTCGACGCCGCGGTTCTTACTGCCTTTATCAGGTTTACCATTCGCGGCATCGCGCTGCGTCACCGCGATCCCGGGGCGATTCTGGCCGAGTTCAACACCGCGTTCGCCCACACGGTCGACAACCCGTATCTCTTCGTCTCGATGTTCGTTGGCGTGCTCGATACCGAAACGCTGACGTTGCGCTATGCCTCGGCGGGGCACGATTCGGCGTTTCTGCGCCGGGCGAACAACGGCGTGCAACAGCTGGCGGTGACCGGACCGGTGCTGGGCGTGATGGAGGAGCCCTTCGGAACCAAGACGCTGCATCTCAACGATAAGGACACGATCGTCCTCGCCACCGATGGATTGACCGAAGCCCGCAACCGTCGCGGTCAGCAACTCCAGGAAAGGGGTGCCATGGAGCTGATCGGCCGCAGCAGCTCGGAGCCGCAGTATTTGGCCGACGAGCTGGTCGCGCAGGTTAAGGCTTTGGAAGGAAATCGTATGCGCGACGACCTGGCCATCTTAGTTATCCGCGTGCATGGAGAGAACTCCAACTATGCACCTTAGACGGATGCTGGGAGTGGCGTGCTGCATCGGCCTGCTGGCGCTGGCCGGCTTTGCCGTGGCCGGTGCGGATTGCCGGTCGCGCTTGCACCAGCACGTGATCCTGTTCTCCAGCTCCGACGATCCCGACGTCTTCCTGTGGGATTCGCGCTTCCGTTTGACTGCATATCAGTCCGGGTCGTACGACGTCGACCGCTCGCTGCTGCCGCACGCGCTCGTCGTTTCGCCGGGAACGCGGGCGATAGTGATCTCTTGCATTCCCAACTACGTGCATCCGAAGTATCGCGAAGGCACCGACGATGCGATCGGCGTCATCATCGTCACCGGCCCGTATCGCGGTCATGCCGGCTGGGTGATGGGTCAGGATACGCGCGGGTCGCACTAAGGGACGGACCACTCAAGCGATCGGAAAGACCCGTACGCTTCCCGTCGACGTCCGCACCGCTTCCATTTTCACACCATAAGCGATCTCGAGCAGTTCGGGGCGCAACACGCGTTCGGGAACGTCGATCGCCGCCACGCGTTCCCCGGCGAGCAGGATGATGCGGTCGGCGTAGGCCGCGGCATCGTTGAGATCGTGCATGGCGCAGACGATCGTCTTCCCCGCCCGCGCCTGCGCGCGCAGAAGTGCTAGAATTTCGTGAGCGACGCGAATATCGAGGTGACTCGTGGGTTCGTCGAGCAACAGGATCGGCGACGCTTGCGCCAGCGCAAGTGCGAGCCACACGCGCTGGCGCTCGCCGCTCGAGAGCGTCTGCACTCGGCGGCGCTGCATTGCCGTTGCGTTCACGCATCGAAGCGCGGCGTCGATGGCCGCGCCATCGGCCTCGCTCTCACGCCACTCCCACCAGCGGTGGAAACCGAACCTCCCGGTAGCGACGGCGTCGCGCACCGAAATGTCGTCGGTCTCGCTGGCGTCGCTCGGAACGAATGCGACCGTGCGCGCGCGCTCGCGCGGATGCATCGCCCGGACCGAATGGTCATCGACGACCACGCTCCCCTGCGCGACCGGATGCAGTCCCGCCAGCGTTCGCAATAGCGTCGTCTTGCCGGCACCGTTAGCGCCGAGCAGCGCAAGCAACTCGCCGCGGCGCGCCGCGAACGAGACATCGTAGAGCAACGATCTGCCGCCGATGTCGATGCGCGCATCGCGAATGGCGATCATGCGCGCACGCTCTCGCGTTGGAGGTAGAGATAAAGAAACGCCGGTACGCCGACGAACGCCAGCAGAACGCCGACGGGCAACTCAGCGGGCGCCACGATCGTTCGGCTGGTGGCGTCGGCTGCCGCGCACAGCGCGGCGCCGATCGAGGCTGAAGCCGGTAAGAGAAGGCGGGCGTCGGTCCCAACCACACGGCGCGCGATGTGCGGCACGATCAATCCGACGAAACCGACGATGCCGGCCAGCGCCACCGCACTTGCGCTGAGCAGTGCCGCGGCCGCAAGGATGATCCACTGCGCCCGATCGACGTTGACGCCGGCGGCGGCCGCGCGCACGTCGCCGATGCGCAGGGCGTTCAACGCCGGAACCGCGGCGACGGCGAGCGCGACGCCGACCAGCGTGTAGGGAACGGCGAGTGCGAGCTCGCGCCAGCCGGATGCGGCCATCGAACCGGCGAGAAAGGCGATGATCTGCGAAGAGTAATCGACCGCTTGCGCGCGCGTCAGGATGAGCGTGATGAATGCCGAGAACAGCGCGGACAGCGAGACGCCGGCGAGAATCAGGCGGGTGGTGTCGAGCCCTGCGCCGCGCCGCGCCAGCGCGGCTACCAGCAGCGCCGTCAGCATCCCGGCGACAAAACCGAAGAGCGGCACCAATGGAGCGGGTGCGCCCAGGACGATCGCGACGGCAATCGCGGCGCCCGCTCCGGCACTCGTGCCGGTAAGATAGGGATCTACCAGTGGATTGCGCAGCATTCCCTGGAGCAGCGTGCCGGCGATGGCCAACTGCACGCCGACCAGGGCGGCGACGCAGATACGCGGCACGCGCAGCTGCCATACGATTGTTGCGATCTGTCCGCCGCCGCGCGGATGCAGCAATGCGGCGAACAGATCGCGCGTCGGCAGCGGCGTACCGCCTACCAAGAGGCTGACGCCGAGAACCGTCGTCAGGAGCAAGAGCAAACCGGCAAAGCGAACCGTCATGGCTGCAGCGTCGATAGCTCCACTGCGAACGCTCTCCCTGGCATCGGATACCCGGCGACGTCGGCATAGCGCTCGTTTCCGAGGTTGTAACCGCGCAGGGTTAGCAACGCTCGCTTGGCGATGCGCACGCGCACGAAGGCATCCAAGCGCGCGTAGGCCGCCGGTTGATCGAACAGCGGCTGGTATGGATTCACCGCACCGCGCGGACCTTCGACGCCCTCGATCAGCGCGAAGCTGTCGATCGCCGAGCCCGGCCTGCCGTGATACCCAAGCTCGAGGTTGACCGAGAAGACGGGTCCGCGCCGCGGCAATCGCATGCCGGAATAGGGATCGTGCGCGGGGTCGGAGTCGAGGTCTTGCGCCCGGTACAAATTGGTGACTCCTAAGACGGAATAGAAGCCGTGCAGCGGCGGCGTCGACGCCGAGAGCGTCAGGCCCGCGATCGACGCGTGGCCGATGTTGACCGGCTCGAACTTTACCGCATCATCAATTATGAGGTTGCTGCCGCTGGTTGAAAACCACGTCAACGCGACTCCGCCGAGCAGCGCGTCGTCGGCGATGGTGACATCACCGACTTTTGTACGCTCCGGAGCGAGATTGGGATTGGAGAAGCCGGGATAGTAGAGCTCGTCGGCATTGGGGGCGCGAAATGCCGTCGCCGCGTTGGCCTTGAGCGCGAGCTGCGGGGAAAGCATGAGAATGCCGCCGATCGCCGGCGAGTACGCGCCGCCCTGCCAGCCGTCGCGCTCGCCGCGAAGCCCAGCGTAGAGCAAGTCGTCGTTGGCAAACGTCCAGGTCTGTTGTATGTAGGCGGCGGCTTGCGCGAACGCTTGGCTCACGTGATGGTCGAACTCGCCGTGCGCCGGATCGTAGAATCCGTCGTTGATGAACGCAACCTCGCGCGCCAAATCGATGCCGTAGATCGTGTTCGAATGCTCGTGCTCGGAGTCGACGCGCACGTTCGATTGTACGCGCGACTCGGTTACCAGCGACGCGAATGGTTGTAGCGGCGGAGGCGGCGTCTCGAAGGAATTGAAGCACGCCGGGTCCACCGGCGTGTCGCACGTGTACGCGATCTGAATCCCGCCGGCTCCCAGCTGTAGCGTCGTCGTCGTCGAACGATGTCGGGTCGATAGCGTCACGTTGGCTTCCTGCGTCACGTCGGCTTGCCGGCTGGTGAGCGAGAGCGGCGGCAACGTGTAGTCCCCCACCACGCCTTGTTGCCGCGCGGTGATGGAGCCGGTAATCTGCGCGGCAATTGCTCCGAAGGTCGCGTCGTATGCGACCCTCGCATTGCTTATTTGATAGTCGGAGTTGGGTTGCGTCGTACCGTTGGGCAGCGGGTAATTTTCGTTTGCCATTCCTCGCTCGATCGACAGATAGGGCGTTTGAATTCGATAATCTTGCAGGCCGAACGATCCGGCGGTGGCTTGGGCGACGGCTCCCGGGCTCTGCGTGGTGATGATATTGATCACGCCGCCGATCGACCCCGATCCATAGAGCGTCGAACCGCCGCCTTCGACGACTTCGATGCGATCGACGCCGTTGGTCGTTATCGAAGCGAGATCCACGCTGTCGATCTGCGCGCCGGGTGCGGGGATTCCGTCAACGAGTACGAGCACTTGCGCCGAGTTACTACCGCGAATGCCGATGGTGGCCAGCGACGCACCCGGTCCGTCGCGCTCGACCTTAACGCCGGGCAACGTTTCGATTGCATCGGCGACGGTCGCATAGCCGTGCGAGAGAATCTCGGCCTTGGTGACGACGTAGGTTGTGCGCGCGGATCGGCGCAGCGGCTCGTCCCGGCGATCGCTGGTTACGACGTGAGCGATCTGCGGCGTGCTCGCAGGCGACGGTGATGGGGATGCCGTGACGGCGGGTTGCGCTTGCGCGCTCGCCAAGGGTAAGGCAAGAAAGGCTGGCGCACAAATTGCGAACAGCCACGTAGACTTCAACATTGGCAAACCTTCCTTTTCGCGAGGTGGCGTTGCTAGAAGGTTTGCGCTGGTATCCTGACTCGCGGATCGTGGCGCATTGCTCGGGCCTTCCCGCCGCAGCGCGGCAGTGACTTCGAGCGGCTCCCCGCTTACAGTGGCGCGACCGTGCCGGCTTCTCACCGGCTTCCCACGCGCAAACCGAAACGCTTTGAGCTACGCGAAGGAAGGCACCCGCTCCTGGCCCGAGCAATCCCCGCCCGTTGTGCTTGCGGGGAAGATATCGAGCGTCGTCCTTCTGTTCGTGCTGGCGGGCTGCGCGACCGTGCCGCAATCGCACGTGCCGCTGGAGCAGCGACGGGTGGTGGCGCTCGTTCCGTCGTTCGTCGAAGATCTGTGCGCGATCGGCGCTGCGCGGCAGGTCGTCGGCGTTTCCGCATACGCAAACGACGTGCCGTGCGCGAAGAATTTGCCGGTCGTCGGCGACTTTGCCGGCATCGATGCCGAAAGGATCGTTGCTCTGCGACCGGACCTCGTCGTCGGCATTCCGTCGCAGCAGCGCAGCATGACGCCGCTGCGCCGCGCCGGGCTGCAGGTGCAAACGCTGCGCGATCTCAGCTACGCCGATCTGTTCGACAACCTCCGCCAGCTGGGCGCGCTCACCGGACGCACGCCCCAGGCCAAGGCGCTCGGCGCGCAATTGCGCGCTCGAACGGCGGAGCTAGGGCGGCGAACGCGGGCGTTCAAACGGCATCCCACTGTCTTCTTGGCGCTTGGAACCGGCCCGATCTTTACCGCCGGCGCGAACTCCTATATCGGCACGCTCATTGGTTTGGCCGGTGGCCGCAACGCGGTCGGCACGCTGCCGGGTGCCTACGCCGCATACAGTGCCGAAGCGTTGTTGCGGCTACAGCCCGATGCGATCTTGACCGACAAGGCCGTTGGGCTGCCCAGCGTGCTGGGCCGTGAGCCGTGGCGCAGCCTGCGAGCGGTGCAGCTGGGGCGCGTATGGATCTTGCCGGATGCGGCAATCCTGGAACGCCCGGGTCCGCGGTACAATGAAGGTCTGGAATGGCTGATCGACCGTCTAACGCCGCTCGCGGATTAAGCAGCGACGGAAGGGCGCCTCGCGGGCTGCTGGTCGCGGTCGACGTTGACGGCGCAGACCATCCGCTCGAACCCGAGTTCGTCGAATTCGAAGCGCTCGTTGAAGCAGCCGGAGCGCGCGTCGTCGACCGGATCGTGCAGCATCGCGATCGCGTCGATCCGGCGACGCTCGTCGGAAGCGGTAAGGCGATGCAGATCGCGCAACGCGCCCGCGAATGCGGTGCCGACCTAGTGTTTGTGCTCAACGACCTGCGACCGCGCCAACGAAGGAACTTGGAGAAGATCGTGCCGTTGCCGATCGTGGATCGCACGATGCTGATCCTCGACATCTTTTCCCGTCATGCACGCAGTCGCGAGGGAAAACTGCAAGTCGAGTTGGCGCAGCTGCGCTATCGTCAATCGAATCTCATCGGCAGTGCACAGCTTTCGCGCCTGGGCGGAGGCATCGGTACGCGTGGTCCCGGGGAGACCAAGCTCGAGGTCGATCGCCGGCGCATCGGTCAACGCGTTACGGCGTTGACTCGTCAGCTCGAGGAGGTTCGCCGGCAGCGGGCGACTCGGCGTTCGGCCCTGCATCGAGAGCCGCTCGTTGCGCTGGTCGGCTACACTAACGTAGGAAAGTCCTCGTTGCTCAACGCGCTGGCTCGTTCGAATGCGCTGGTCGCGGATCAGCCGTTTGCGACGCTCGATCCGACCGTGCGTCGCGTTTACCTCGAACCGCATCGCTACGCACGCTTCGCCGATACCGTCGGCTTTATTACCGACCTTCCCAAGGACCTGATAAACGCGTTTCGCGCCACGCTGGAAGAGCTGCGCGAAGCCGATCTGCTGGTGCACGTGCTCGATGCGAGCAACGCGGAGTGGCCGCGGCAGAAAGCTGCCGTGGAGTCGATCCTTCACGATCTGAATCTCGACGGGAAGCCGCGGTTGCTTGCCTTTAACAAGTGCGATGCCGTGGCCGGCGAACTCCCCGCCGTTCCCGGCGCGCTGCACCTCAGCGCGCGAACCGGCCAGGGGTTGGCGGAGCTGCGTGCTGCCGTCGCGAACCGGCAGGCCAGCCCATGAACGCACCGTTTCGGCTCGCACTGGCGGCTTTGTTGGCAATTCTTCCCATCGCCTGCGCTACGCGCAATGACGATGACGCGCTGGTCAGCGTTACCCGCTCGCTGCAACCCTCCGTTGTGCTCCTCACCATGAAAGTGCCGCCCGACAACAAGCGCGAGAAGTACGATGAGGCATATGCGACGGGCACGGTGGTCGCCTCCGGAAACTGGGGTAGCGACATCCTCACCGTGCAGCACGCGATCGACGGCGCTTGGGATCTGCACGTGACGATCGACAACAAGCGCAAGGCTCTCGCTAAGGTCGTTGCCCAGAATGCCGACCTCGACGTTGCGCTGCTGCGCACGAAGGTCGCGGCACTGCCGGTTGCGGCGCTGGGAAGCTCGCGCAACCTCAACTCACAGGTCGGACGGCAGTTGGGGCTGGTCGGCTATCCAATTCCCGACGAGTTCGACGACGAAGGTTTCGGGTTGGCAAAATCGCTGAACACCGGACGCCTGTCGTCGGTGCGCAACGGCGCGATCGAGGTGTCGTTGCCGATCGTTCCGGGTGAAAGCGGTGCGCCGGTCTTTATTGCCGACACCGGCGAGATCGTCGGCATCGCCGAGTCGCGTTTCGACGACGAGCGTTCGATCGGCTTCGCGCTGCCGATCGATGCGGCCAAGCATTTCTTGCACGACCGCGACAGTGCTCACGGCTTCTAACCCGTCAGTGGCCTAAAAGCATAGCATGAGCTCGGCGCTATTCGTAACGCTGGTGCTTGGCGCGGTCATCGGACTCGCGCTCGTCGCCAAGCGCCTGAACCAGCCCTATCCGGTAGCATTCGTCATCGGCGGCGCCGCGTTGGCGTTCGTGCCTGACGTTCCACATTTCTCGATCAAACCAGACGTCGTCTTCCTTTTGATACTGCCGCCGCTGTTGTTCGGGGCCGGCTGGGTGACCGATTGGGTGGAGTTTCGCCGCAACTCGCGGGCGATCGGCTTGCTGGCCATCGGCTTGGTCGTGTTTACGACGGTTATCGTCGCCGTCGTCGCGCACGCGCTTCCCACCATCGGTCTTCCCTGGGCGCTGGCCTTCGTGCTGGGTGCGATCGTTTCGCCGCCCGATGCGATCGCGGCGGAGGCGGTCTTCGAGCGTTTGACCGTTCCCAATCGGATTTACGCGATCCTGACCGGCGAGAGCCTGGTCAACGATGCCAGCGCATTGATCCTCTACCGCTTTGCGCTGGTGGCGGTAATCACCGGAGCGTTCTCGTTCGGCACCGCGCTGGCGGCGTTCTTCGTCGTCGCGATCGGTGGAATCGCCGTCGGCTTCGCGGTGGCCTTCGCCATCGTGTGGTTCTACCGGTTCTTGCAGTCGCGCGAGCTCGACGATGCGACCATCGTGAACATGGTCTCGCTGATCGCCCCGTACCTGGCCTACCTTCCCGCCGAAGCCTTGCACGTCTCGGGCGTGCTGTCCACCGTTACCGCCGGAATCTACTTGGGCCGCGGCTCGGCTCAGGTGCTGGATCCGCAGTCGCGCGTCGTCGGCCGATCGGTCTGGAACGTGTTCACGTTTGCGCTCAACGGTTTCGTCTTCATCGTTCTCGGACTGCAGTTGCCCACGATCGCGCGCAGCCTGCTCACCTCGCCGCAGCGCCTCGCGCTCGACGCGCTGCTCATCAGTGCGTTGGTCATCATTATACGTATCGTTTACGTCTTTCCGGCGACGTATATCCCGCGGTTTCTCAGCAAGAAGCTACGCCAACGCGATCCTTATCCCACCTGGAGGCAGACGATGGTCGTTGCCTGGACGGGAATGCGCGGAATCATCTCGCTCGCCGCCGCTTTAGCGATTCCGTTCAGCATGCGCTCGCCGTACGGAGCGCACGTTCCGATCGTGCAGCGCAACGAGATCATCTTCATCACTTTTTGCGTGATCTTCGCAACGCTGGTGATTCAAGGCTGCACGCTCGCCCCGCTGATTCGCTGGCTGGGCGTTGCGGAGAGCAGCTCGCGTGAGAAGGAGGAGACGGAGGTGCGCATCACCGCGCTGGAAGCCGGCATCAAGCGTTTGCGCGACCTGGAGCGAACGTTTACCACCTCGACGCAATGGACTGCCGCCGGAAGCATTCTTGCCGAGTACGAGCAACGCATCGAGCATCTGCGCGGACATCTTGTTGACGATGGAGATGGTACGGGGCGCCCGGCCAACGAGATCGATCACCTGCTGCAATCGGAGGCCTTGGCGGCGGAACGCGACCTGATCCTCGCCCTGCGGCGGGCCGGCAAACTTCGCGACGAGATCTTTCGCAACGTCGAATACGACCTCGACTTGGCCGACGTGCGCCTGCGCTAGCGAGGCTACGCGAACGGGGCGGAGGCTATGGTGCGCTTGACGGAGGCGGCGAGCCGCTCCACCACACGAACGGGGTGGGCGTCGGCTCGGGGGTGGGCGAGGGCGTCGGCCCGCGTTCCAGTCCGTGCGTCTGGCTTAGGCGCAAGTAGTCGGCGACGACCGTCTGATCTTTCTTCACGTCGACCGTGACCTGGCTGGAGTCGTAGCCCGGCGCCCGGGCGATGACGTCTTGATCGCCGATCGGGACCTTGGGAATGGTAAAGGCACCCTTTGGATCGGCGTACGCCAGGTACATCGAGCCGACCGACACCAGAGCGCCGCCGACGGGCTTGCTGGTCTTGGCATCGAGAACGCGGCCGGTGACGGCGCCGTAGTCTTGTACGCCGACCACGCCGTTATTGCAGCCGCCGCTATCGGCGCCGAGCAAAAATACGCAGCCCAGCAACAGCCAACGTAGTTTCATCATCGTAATTGTACCATCAAGTTCTAGCGTTCGCCTGTGAGAAGTGTGGCAAAAGTCGCACTCGGTTGCCGGGGCCACGAGCGGTGCGTGCAGTCGCCTGTTTGCGGTGCGTCCCAGGTAATCCGCTCCGGCTGACCAAACTCCAATCACGCTCATGAGCCCCTATGGTCCGGTTGCGATTTTCTTCGGCGTTGCACTTGCGGCCGCGTTGCTCTTCACCTTCTTGCCGGGTTTGCTCGGGCGCGGCAAACCGAACCCACAAAAACAAGAAGCGTATGAATGCGGCGTGGAGCCGACGTCGGCGGTAGCCGGACGGTTCCCAGTGCGTTTCTATCTCATTGCCATGCTCTTCGTGGTATTCGACGTCGAAGCCGCATCGTTCTATCCGTGGGCCGTTCAGATGCACGCGCTGCGCACCTTTGGATTAGCCGAGATGATCGCGTTCATCATCGTACTAGGCATCGGCTACGCCTACGTGTGGAAGAAGGGGGGCTTTGCGTGGAGGTAGGCCCGGGCCACTTCTTGCTCGCGCGATTGGACGACGTTGCGCGCTGGGCGCAGAGTTCTTCGGTATGGCCGCTGACCATGGGACTGGCGTGTTGCGCCATCGAGATGATGAGCGTGACCTCTTCGGAGTACGACATCGCTCGCCTAGGTTCGGAAGTCTTCCGCTCGTCGCCGCGGCAAGCGGACCTCATGATCGTTTCGGGCCGCGTCGCGCAGAAGATGGGACCCGTCGTTAAACGCCTGTACGATCAGATGGCCGATCCGAAGTGGGTGATCTCGATGGGCGCCTGCGCAAGTTCGGGCGGCGTCTTCGATAACTACGCCGTCGTTCAAGGCGTAGACACCATTATTCCGGTCGACGTCTACGTCCCGGGCTGCCCGCCGACTCCCGACGGTCTGCTCTACGCGGTGAACCTGATTCAACAGCAGATCCGCGAAGGCGGCCGCGGCGGCATTTTAGCCCGCGCGTAGCCGATCGCCGACAACTGACGTAACGAGGATGCCGAGTACCCAAACGCCGCCGCTAGCCGGCCTCGCGACAGACCCTACCAGCGTGCGCCCCGCGATTGCCGACGCGACGATCGAACGCGTCACGGTGGAGCAGCTGCACGGTCGTCTGGCGGCGTTGAAGGACGACGGCTACACGGTGCTGCTCGACGTCGGTGCGGTCGATTATCCGCAGCGGGTGCCGCGCTTCGACGTCGTGTACCATCTAATGAAGCTTTCGCCACGAGCCACGAGCGTCGAAGCGGTTGGAACGCCGCAACGCTACCGGCTGCTGTGCGGCGTGGAAGACAACGACAATCCGCGCGTGCCGACCGCCACCAACCTATGGAAGTCGGCCGACTGGGCCGAGCGTGAGATCTTCGATCTGTTCGGCATCGTGTTCGACGGGCATCCGGATCTGCGTCGCATACAGATGCCGCACGATTGGGAAGGCTATCCGCTGCGCAAGGATTATCCGCTGCGCGGACCGGCGCGCGAACGCTCGCCGCGGCCGCCCTTTGCGCTCAAGTCCAACGTACAAGCCGGAACGCCGCCGTCGGGGCGCACGCTCGAGGCGCTGCAAGAACAGATAAAGCGCGCGCGGGAGAACGGCAAGTGAGCCTTTCGACGACGCCGCTCACGCCCGAGATCGTTTCGCAAGAAGGTAACGCGATGGTGCTGTCGATGGGGCCGCAGCACCCTTCGACCCACGGCGTGCTGCAGCTCATGCTCGAAATCGAAGGCGAGACGGTCATCAAGGCAGATCCCGAGATCGGGTATCTTCACACCGGCATCGAGAAGACGGCCGAGAATCTCTTTTGGTCGCAAGCGCAAACCGTTATCGAGCGCATGGACTATCTGGCCCCCTCGAGCAACGCGCTGTGTTATGCGCTTGCCGTCGAGCAGCTGTTGGGCATCACCGACAAGATTCCCAAGCGGGCCACCCAGATCAGGGTGTTGCAAACCGAGCTCACGCGCATCGCCTCCCATTGCGTGTGGCTCGGAACCCACGGCATCGATTTGGGTGCGATCTCGATCTTCTTTTATTGCTTCGACCTGCGCGAGAACATCCTGGATCTGCAGGAAGCGAGCGGTGGCGCTCGGATGCATCCCAACTACCTGCGCGTCGGTGGCGTGAACGGTGATCTACCCGCCGGTCAGCTCGCGCGGATCGACGCGCTGATCGAGAAATTCCCCGGCCGCATGGGCGAGCTGCGCGGCCTGCTGCAGGCCAATCCAATCTTTCAGGATCGAACCATCGACGTCGCGCGGCTGTCGGTCGAAGATGCTCTTGCTTGGAGCGTCACCGGGCCGTCGCTTCGCGCCAGCGGCGTTGCCTACGACGTGCGCCGCGCCTTCCCATACTGCGGCTACGAGCAGTACGATTTCGAGATTCCAACGCGCCCGCAAGGCGATGCCTACGCGCGGTTCCTCGTGCGGCTGGACGAAATGGACCAGTCGATGCGCATCATCAAGCAAGTGCGCAAACAACTCGATGAGCCGGGGCCGGTCGCAATCGACGACACCAAGATCGTGGCGCCGCCCAAAGAGACGATCGCGCTCTCGATGGAAGCGCTGATCCATCACTTCAAGATCGTCAGCGAGGGATTCCGCGTTCCGCCTGGCGACGTTTACCAAGCGATCGAGTCGCCGCGCGGCGAACTCGGCTACTACATCGTGAGCGACGGCGGAAACCGGCCATACCGCGTCCGCACGCGGCCGCCTTCGATGTACAATCTCCAGGCGCTCAAGGGAATTGCTCCCGGCAATTTGATCGCCGACTTGGTCGTTGCCATCGGCTCGCTCGATCCGGTGTTCGGCGAGGTCGACCGGTGAATAACGAAGTGACGCAGCGGCAGAAAGATTTTCCGGCGTTGCTGGAGCGCTTGAAGCCGCAATGTGCGGCACTGATCGCGCAATACGAACAGGGGCGCTCTGCGCTGCTGCCGATCGCGCATCTCTTCCAGCAGAATGAGGGCTTCGTTAGTCCCGAAGCCATTCGCGCCATCGCCTCGATGCTCGCGCTCACCGCGGCGGAAGTCGAGGGAACGGTTTCATTCTACACGCTGTTCTACCGCAAACCGGTCGGCAAATACGTGTTGCAAGTCTGTCGTGGCTTGTCGTGCACGATCAGCGGCGCCGAGGACATTATGGCGTACTTTCGCGAGCAGATCGGCATCGGGCATCTGCAAACGACGCCGGACGGCCTATTCTCGTACGAGGAAGTCGAGTGTTTGGCGGCGTGCGACAAGCCGACGTGTATGCAGGTGAACCTTCAGTTCGTTTACTCGCTTACGCCACAGACGATCGACGAAATGCTGGCGGCGATGCGCGCCGGAACGTTTGCCGTCAAACCGATGCCGCAAAGCGAAGCTCCCGGTCCAACCTGGTCGGTGGCCCCGGACGCCCAGGTGTCGATCGGCATCAAGTCTGCCGGCGCGACCGGCGTGCCCGACCCCGACAACGCCGGCGGCCTGGGCGACCGCACCGGCGTAATCATGCTCGACCGCATCGTCTCCGAAGATCCGGTGCTGCGTGCGCGCAGCCGCGAGCGGGTGATCCAAGAGCCGGGCGCGGCGATCAAGCAATTGGTGGAAGAAGATTTTGCTTCGTCCGGGGGCACCCACTGATGCCCGAAGTGACCAAAATACTGACTGCGGGCATCGGCGAAGCGAATCTGCGCGACATCGACGTCTACCGGTCGCGGGGCGGTTACAAGCAGTGGGAGCGCGCCGTCCGAAATCTCAAACCCGCAGACGTGCTGGAGTTCGCGGATAAATCGGGACTGCGGGGCCGCGGCGGGGCGGGTTTCCCGACGGGACGCAAGTGGTCGTTCCTGCCCAAGAGCGGTGCGCCCAGGTACCTGGTATGCAACTGCGACGAAGCCGAACCCGGCACGTTCAAAGATCACATGCTGCTGGAAGAGACGCCGCACTTGGTGTTGGAAGGCATGTTGCTTGGTACGTACGGCATCGAATCGCACCACGCGTTCATCTATATTCGCGGCGAGTTCAAGCAGGGCTACGAAATTTTCGTGGCGGCGCTTGACGAAGCGCGCAAGGCGGGGTACGTCGGAAAGAACGTGCTCGGAACCGGCTACGACATCGAAGTGACCGTGCATCGCGGTGCCGGTGCCTACATCTGCGGTGAGGAGACGGCGCTGCTCAACTCGCTCGAAGGCAAGCGCGGCGAGCCGCGGCTCAAGCCGCCGTTTCCGGCGGTCGAAGGGCTGTACCGGATGCCGACGGTGGTGAACAACGTCGAGACGCTCGCCTATCTGGTTCCGATACTCGAGCGCGGCTGGGAGTGGTTCGCCGCTGCCGGCACCGAGCGCAGCAAAGGCTACAAGATCGTGTCGATCTCAGGCCACGTGCAAAAACCGGGAAACTACGAAGTGCCGCTCGGCATCACCTCACGGCAGCTGGTCGAGCTTGCCGGCGGAATGCGCCCCGGGCGCAAGCTGGTCGCGATTCAGCCCGGCGGCGGCTCGTCGGCAGCGATCTTCGAGGAGAGCTTCGACCTGCCGTACGATTACGAGTCCTTGGCGAACGCGGGCTCGATGCTGGGCTCGGGCGCGTTCACGGTTTTCGACGATCAAACCGATTTCGTGCAAGCCGCGTACAACCTCGTCCGTTTTTACGCGCATGAATCGTGCGGCCAGTGCACGCCATGTCGCGAAGGAGGTCATTGGTTGGAGACGGTGCTGGAGCGATTCGTGCACGGCCGCGGTTTGCAATCCGACATCGACATGCTCCGCCGCGTCAGCTCAACGATTACCGGATTGAATCTTTGCCCGCTCGGCGATTCGATCGAGCCGTTCCTTAAGTCCGTGTTGGATCGCTTCCCCGAACAGTTTGAAGCGCGAGTCTTGAAAGATTCGGTGCCGGCCTAATGCCCGATCTCGTAAATCTGACGATTGACGGCGTTCCGGTGAGCGTGCCCAAGGGAACGCTGCTGGTCGAAGCCGCCAAGACGGTGAAGCAAGAGATTCCCGTCTATTGTTACCATACCAAACTCGGTCCGGCCGGTTTATGCCGCGTGTGCCTGGTCGAAATCGAAGGCACGCCCAAGTTGCAGATCGCCTGCAACACGCCGGTGGCCGAAGGCATGGTGGTGCGCACGCAGGGCGAGCGCGTCAGCGCCGGCCGCTCGATGATCGTCGAGTTGCTGCTCGTCAATCACCCGCTGGACTGCCCGATCTGCGATAAGGGCGGCGAATGCGATCTGCAAGACTATGCCATGGCATACGGGCGCGGTGCGTCGGAGGTCGTCGATGGAAAGAAGCGTAAGCCAAAAGCCGTCGACTTAGGGCCGACCATCGTACTCGACGAGGAGCGCTGCATCGTCTGCCAGCGCTGCGTCCGGTTCGACGACATCATCGCCGGCGAGCAGCAGCTCGTCGTAAAGGATCGCGGCGCTCGCGATCTGATCGCAACCTCAACCGGCGACGAATATCGCCACAACTTCACCGGCAACGTTACCGAGATCTGTCCGGTCGGTGCGCTGACCTCCAAGACGTATCGCTTCAAGTCGCGACCGTGGGATCTCGAGCGCACCAAGACGACCTGCACGCAGTGCTCGGTGGGCTGCCAAATGTTCGCCGACGTTCGTTTCGGCGAATTACGGCGCATCATGTCGGTGGAAGACGACGATGCGATATCCGACGGCTGGCTGTGCGATCGCGGTCGCTACAACATCGGCTTCTATACGTCGCCCGAGCGCCTGCGCCAGCCGCTGTATAAAGATGATGGCCGATTCGTGCAGATTGGTTGGGACGACGCCTTCGCGCTGTGGGCAAAGGCGCACAAGGATGCGATTGCGGCCTCGGGCGCAGACGGCGTCGGCGCCCTCGGCGGCGGCCGGCTGACCAACGAGGAAGCCTACCTTCTGCAACACGTCTTCCGCGCGCTCGGCGTGAAGAACTTGGATTGGCGCGCCGATGCGCAGCGGCAAGCGACGCCGGGGAAATCGGGCGGTGCGATCGCCGACCTCGAGCGTGCGCAGGCGGTGGTAATTATCGGCGAGTCTCCGGCCGAACTTGCACCCGTGCTGTGGTTGCGTATTCGCAAGGCGGTCGTGCGCAACGGTGCTCGCGTGCTGACGGTGAGCTCGGCGGCCGACGCGTTGCAGCAGATCGGGAAAGAGCGGCAGCGCGTCGCAATCGTGTGGGACGGCGTCGACGGCGCGACGGCGCGATCGTGCTACGACGCAATTGCCGGCGCACACGATGTCTCCACCTACATCGCCAGCAACGCCGCCAATGCGCGCGGCGCCGA
>JBPYDW010000209.1:0-8352 GCA_051986335.1 Vulcanimicrobiaceae bacterium
TGGCGTCGTAGCCCGGCCAGATGCGCGAATAGCCGCTGGCGGGCATGTCGACAAATACCAAGTCGCTCGCGTCCAACAGCGTGTATCGATTGTCGACCAGCGCGAACGGGGCCGGCCGCGTGATCCCAGCGTTGGGAGCGATTACGACGCGCTTGGGCCCGAACGATCCCATCCGCAACCATATGGTAGCGCTGCCCGGACCGCCGTTGTACAGGAACGTGACCGGCCGCCGCGACGGCGTTTTCGCATCCAGCGTGTACGCGGTATAAAACATCGTGGCCATCGGATGCTCGTCGTCGTCGCGCAAAACGATCGTACCGGCCCGTGACGTGTACGCCAGCACTCTGCCGTTTAGACGCAGCGTATGGTGGGTGACCGCGTCGGGCACGAGCCAGCCCGGGCGACCCACCGGGTTCTTGACCGCTGCATGCGCCGGAACAAGCAACGTCGCCGCCAGGATCGCGCACGTCGCCGCGCGCGCGGCCGCCGCGCTCATCGGCCCTGCCGTCCGGTCAGCGTTTGCGCGTACCAGTGCTCCAAATCATCGTGCAGCCGCCGCATCGATTGCGGCTCTAGGTAGATCATGTGCCCCGATTCATAGAATCCGTAGGTAATGTTCTTTTCCAGCGCGGGTTCGATCGACAGATGGTTCAGCGAGTAGACGGTCTCAAAGTACGGCGTTGCAAAATCGTAATAGCCGTTGGCGGAGAATACTTTGAGGTTGGGGTTGTAGGTCATGGCCTGTGACAAATCGGGCATCACGTTGGTCGTCGGGTTGCCGTTGTGCTTGGAGTCCCAATTGCCGTTCTCGCCGATCAGCGCGTACGTGTTGGTGTGGTAGAGCAACGGCGTGCTATAGCCGAGATCGGTGCGGACGTATTGATTCACCGCCGTCGTGAACGCAGCGTCGATGGCGGCGTCGGTGGGATCCCATGGCGGCTGATCTGCGGGGCGATCGGTCGTTGCCGTTACAAAGCGGCTGTCCAGACGGCCAACGAGGTTGCCGTCGTTGCGAAACAGCTCGGCTTGAAAACGCCAATACGGCAATCGCAGATTCGAGTTCCGGATGAACTGCTGCGATAGACCGGTGTAGTCGTGCAGCTTGGCGACGACGTCATCGAATTCCGAACGCGGAACCGTGTCGCCTTTGGCCAGCGCATCCATGTACTCGGTCATGGCGAAGCGCTCGACCACCGGTAAGAAGTCGCCCAGCGCCGCCGGTGAACCCGGTAAGGCATGATGGTACCATGCCGACGCCGCCTCGGTCGGGAGGTAGAACGCATACACCAGATCGTTACCGCCGATCGGCGACATATCATCGTAGAAGTCGAGCCCGGCATTCAGGTATGAAGACTGCAGTATCACACCGTTGAAACTGACGCCCTCGTTCTGCAAGTAGTTGACCAGCGCGCCGGTACGCGTCGTCCCATAACTCTCGCCGTACAGAAACTTCGGCGAGTTCCAGCGTCCGAACGCCGTGATGTAGCGCTGGATGAATTGGCCGAACGCGTGCACGTCCTTATCGACATCAAAGAAGTCGCTCGGCTTGCCGGCGCCGACGAAACGGCCGAAGCCGGTGTTCGGCATGTCGATGAAGACCAGATCGGTGACGTCGAGCAACGTCAGATCGTTGGGGCCGATGGTGTAGGGCGGCGGACCGGTCATGGTTCCGTTCCCCGTCCGGACGCGCACGGGCCCAAAGGAGCCCATGTGCAGCCACATCGTCGAGCTGCCCGGCCCCCCGTTATAAAGGAACGTGACCGGCCGCTGCGCTCCGTCGACCGTATAGGCCACGTAGAAGATGCGCGCGGTCGGCTGTTCCTTGTCGTCTCGCAGCTCGATCGTTCCCGCCCGAGCCGTATAGGCAAGCGGCTTGCCCCCTACCACGATGGTATGGTGCGTTACCGCATCGGGGGTCTGGGATGGAGGTTGAGGTGCCGCGGGTGGGGGATCGGCAGCAAAGGCGGGTACAACACAGGCGCACGAAAGCGCCACGAGCGCGAGCATGCGTCGGATCGTCGGCATAATTAGGCGGGGGGATTGTCGCTATGCAATCGCAGACCTCCAGGCCACAAACGTGGCAGCCCCTAAGCGAGCAAGGCATTACGACAAACGGTAACGGCCGAGTCGTCCTCGAGCGCTTTGCCTCGAGCGATCCCAGCGCCCGAATCGCCGCTGCTGCGCTGCGGCTGTTGTTCGGCGACGCTTACGCGCGACGCTTTGCAATCCGGCTGTGGGACGGCACGGAGGTTCCCGCAGAAGACGGTGCCGCGTTCAGCCTGCGCATCAACGAGCCCGGCGCGCTTCGCCTGTTGTTGCAACCACCGCCGGAGCTCAACGCCGGGCGTGCCTTCGCCGCCGGCCTGCTGGATTGCGACGGGGACCTCGAAGCCGCCGTCGACGAGCTCTACCGTGCGATCGCCAACCTTTCGCTGTCCAAGCGCCTGCGGTTGAGGAGTTTGGCGATGCGGCTTCCCAGAGCCACGTTACCGAAATTGCGCGAGGCAAGGTTGCACGGTAAAGTGCACAGTCTTGCGCGCGATCGAGCGGCGATCGGGTTCCACTACGATCATCCGGTCGCATTTTACCGCGCGATCCTCGATCGCGATCTCACCTATTCCTGCGCCTATTTCGACCGCGACATCGATTCGCTGGAAGATGCACAACGCGCGAAGATCGACTACTCGTTGCGCAAACTGCGGTTGGCCCCCGGCGAACGGTTACTGGATATCGGCTGTGGCTGGGGATCGCTGGTCTTGCGGGCGGCAGGTGACTTCGACGCTCGCGTCTTGGGCGTTACGCTGAGCCGCATGCAATCCGAAGAGGCGCGCCGCCGCATTCGCACCGCCGGAATGGAGGATCGAGCGGCGATCGAGCTGCGCGACTACCGCGAGCTGCCGGCGATGTCGTTCGACAAGATCGTCAGCGTGGGGATGTTCGAACACGTCGGTCGCAGCAAGCTGCCTGAGTATTTCCGCACCGTTTTTTCGCTGCTGCGGCCCGGCGGACTCTTCCTCAATCACGGGATAGCGGACGAGCGCAGCGGCAACGGCGGAAGAGCGGTAGGATTCATCGACCGCTTCATTTTCCCCGACGGCGAGCTCGTCCCGATCTCCGAGACGCTGCAAGTCGCCGAGCGAAGCGGTTTCGAAGTTCGCGACGTGGAGAATTTGCGCGAGCATTATACGCGCACCCTGCGAGCGTGGGGGGCCAACATCGAACGTAACCGCGAAGAAGCAATCGCTGCGACCGACGAGCAAACGTACCGGCTGTGGCGACTGTACATAGCGGGCAGCGCGCAAGGGTTCCGCACCGGCCGAATGGGCGTCTTTCAGACGCTGCTGGCCAAACCCGCAGCCGACGGATCGGTTGCGGTTCCCAGCACCCGTCGCGACCTATACGTCTAGAGAGCGGCTACACGGGAATGGCGTCCTCAAACGTGATTCCCGCCTTCTGCACCTCGGCATAGGGGAGTAACCACACCAGCGACTCGTCGTGGAGATCGACGACCTGTACGCGATTTCCGAATGGGTCGATGAAGTCGCAGCGAAAGTGCGGAAACATCTTGACGCCATACTTCTTGGTGAGCTTTTCGCGCACTTCGGCGAGCTGCGCCTCATCGCGAACCATGAGCCCGAAATGGCGGGTACGCGCGGGCACGACCTTTTCGACCTCAAACATCGCCAAGAACTGATGCTCGCCGAGACGGAAGAACGCGTCGCCCTCGCCGCCGTCAAGCTTCTCCAAATTGAAGACGTCCTGATAGAACTCGGTGGCCTTGCCCACGTCGTCGACTTCGATGGCGATGTGATTGCAACCGTAAACTTTTACACTCATGCCGGACATAACCGGTTTGCAGCCGCGCGCGTTGCAACTAGAGGTTGAGATATCCCTTGAGTTGCGATGCAAGCCCGGGAGCTATGCTTGAGAGAAACTGCGGATTGCTCATCGCGTAGCTCTTCACCGCGTCGCCCAACGCCTGCGGATTGCTGTCGCTGACCGTGCGAATTAGGCTGGCGAGCGGACCGGCGTCGCCGGACAGCGCCGAGTTGGTGTTGATACCGGCAACGCTGCCGACGCTGTCCAGGATCGAGCCGGCGATGCCGGCGCGATGATCGGCGCCCAGGTTTGGGATGAGGTTCAGCAGCATCGGCGCAAGCCCGGCGACTCCCGCAGCAACGCCGCCCGGCGACACGCCGCTGCCCGGCGGCGGCGTATACGCAGCAGTTCCGGCGCTAACGCCGGTCGCCGCGGTCGGCCGGCCGCGGGTGAGCAGCCAGGCCAGCAGCGCCAGTATGATGATGCCGATCAACCACGGTAACCAGTTGAACCCGCCGGTAGCCGGAGCCGGAGGAGCGGTAACCGTCGGCATCGACACTGCAACTCTGGGAACGGCCGCGGTGATGTTGAAGCCGGTGGGGCCGTGCGTATAGTGCGCGCCGAACATCGTGGCCAGCGCGCTCACCGGTACGTAGACGTGGTCGCCGATTGCGAACGGCGCGGCGGTCAGCGTCGCCGGTGCACCTTTGATCGTCGCGCTCGTGCTGCCCAACGTAGCGTCGAACGCGTCGGCTCCGTTCATCGTTGCGTTCGCGGTCTTGCCGTTAAATTTGACAACGGCGCCGAGCTTCTCGAAGACGGAGCGCATCGGCACGAAAGGAACGCCGTTGTGAACGACGACGTTTTCCGTAGCTGCCAGCGGAACGCCGTTCACCGTGACCGAGTTGACGTCAGCGCGGGCTGTTGCTCCGGCTGCGATCGCAACTGCACAAATGAGGCCGGCGACGGCGGTCAACTTGGTAATGGAATTGCTGGAGAGCATTTTCGCCTCGTTTCCGCCGGCAAGCCGCCGGCACGGGACAATGCTTGGGGATGGCAATTATAGCGCCTGCCCGAGCCGGCGAGGAGCACTCCCGGCGGATTTTTTCCTAACGCTAGCGTGGACTTGAGCTGAAACGACCCGAATAGCTAGCGAGCGTGCACTTAGTGGCGAACCAGAGTGGCGATGCCGACTATCAGTTCCATTGCGATCAGCACGATCACGATCAACTCCAAGAACGCATTTCGCCGGTCGTGCGATTGATCCATGACGAAGCGATACATATCGTCGACGCTCTTGAGTTTCGTGTCGATCTGCTTCTGCCAGTCGGCGAGACCCAAACGTGCAGCCGCAGCGTGGTAAACGCGAGCGTAGTAAGCGTCGCCCACCGCCTTGAGCGCATTGCTCGAGCGGTCCAACAATTCCAAGACGTCCACGATGACTTGGCGCAAACCCGCGGCCTCGCGCCTGCTCAGCAACGAGCCCGTTGACCGTCCCGCTCGTAAGCGGTAGATCGAATCGAGCTCGCTGTCGAGCAGGGAGTCGTAACTGCGTAGCTCCAAGAGCTGCGAGTTGGCGAACTCGAGGATGTCTTGTATCGCGTCGCTGCTCTCGCGCCGGTCGTAGACGAATGCCGTGTCCCACTGGACGATCGTGAGATCGTCTGGAAAATACGAGAAGCGAACCCGCAGCGACTCTTCGACTTCGCTTGCCGACAGCGGCTGCGATTCGCCAAGCAAAATCCTTGCCAACTGCGCAGAATGTGAGCGCAGCAAATCGTCGGCTTGTACTGGCTCGGCGAAACGCTCGACGTCGATAACGAAGTAGTCCTCGACCAAGCCGGCGTGCGGCTCGACGAGCGCTTGTCCTAACTCGCTGCAGATACGATCGATCTCACCCTGCGCGTATCGGGCAATTGCTTCGTCGCTACGCACGCGTTCGGCAAGCGCGGCGGCATCTTCCCAGCTGCCGGCCGCATCGAACGACAGGCGCACCGCGACGATACCGTAGTCGAAAAGCTTCAGGCGAACCGTGCATTCCAGGTCGTCGACGCGTGCATCGGCCAGACGCCCGACCAGCGGCGGCACCTCCAAGCGAATGTACGCGCCCGACGTGTGCGGACGCAGCGGAATGTCGGCGGGAGCGAGGCCTTGGCCGCCGAGCGTTCGCAGCCGTGAGAGGTCGATCGTGTTGGCAACGTCGCGCAGGTAGTACGCGCGAACTGCGCCGGCCGCAATCTGCATCGCGCTCGCTTCCAGGAGTTTGCCCGCCGGGCCTATGAATTGTCGGTCGATCCCGGTTTACCGACCCCGGAGTGCCGATGCTTTGGATTTACGCTATCCCAACCTGGCTTCTAGGAATCCTGATCGTTGGAGCGTTCCTTGCGTTCTCGACGCTCGGTATTATCGTAACGCGGCCGTTGGTACGCCGCGTGATCGGCCCACCGCCGAACGAAGGCGTCGACGTTGTCGTCGCTTCGGTCACGCTGCTCTACGGCCTCATCCTGGCGCTGATCGCCGTAGCGGTATGGCAGCAGTTCACCCACGTCGAATCGACCGTGCTCGACGAAGCGACGGCGTTGCGGGCGCTCTATCGCGATGCCGAAGCCTTGCCCGAGCCTACCCGCAGCGATCTCACTGAAAAGATTCGCAGTTACACCCGCGACGTGATCGACAAAGAGTGGCCGGCCGAGCGCCGCGGCATCGTTCCCACGATCGGGGTTAACGAGTTGTCGGACGTGCAGATGACGCTCGCCGACTTCGCTCCGAAGACCGTCAGAGAGCAAGTCGTTCAACAGGCCGCGGTCAGCGAGTTCAACAAGGCCGACGAACTTCGCAATGCCCGTCTCTACGGCGTTACTTCCGGCATTGCCGGCGAGCTGTGGGCGATCATCCTCCTCGGCGCGGCGCTGACCATCGTCGCCACCTTCTTCCTGAATCTCGCATACGTCAAGCAGTTCGTCATGTCGGGCTTCGTCGCGGCGATCATCGGCCTAATCGTCGTCATGACGGCGATCATGGATCACCCCTTCCTGGGAGGATACAGCGTCGGTCCGGAGGCGTTCGAGCTGGTCTACAGTGGCATGACGTACTCGAACGAGCGCATCCACTGACGTGGTTAGATGAAGACGCTGCCCACTGGAACGGTCACGTTTCTGTTCACCGACATCGAGGGCAGTACGGCACGCTGGCAGCGTTACGGTGACGCCATGCGCAAAGCCGTGCGCCGCCACGACGAGATCGTTCGCCGCTCGATCGAAGGGCATCGCGGGTACGTCTTCAAGACGGGTGGCGATTCGTTCTGTGCGGTGTTTGCGGCAGCGCCGGATGCCTTGACTGCAGCGTTAGCCGCGCAACGTGACTTGGCGACCGAAGACTTCGCCACCGTTGACGGCCTGCGCGTTCGCATGGCACTGCACAGCGGGCAAGCCGAAGAACGAAATCGCGATTATTTTGGGCTGGCGACAAATCGCGTTGCCCGCTTGATGGATCTGGCGCACGGGAGTCAAGTGCTGCTTTCGGGCGTCGTCGCCGAGCTCTGCGCCGACGAGCTTCCGCGCGACGTGCGGCTCCACGATCTCGGCGAGCACCGGCTGCGCGACCTGGACACGATCGAACGAATCTTTCAGTTGCAGGTCCCCGATCTGCCGAACGAGTTTCCACCGTTGCGCTCGCTCGACGCGCAACCGAACAACCTCCCCGCGCAACTCACCCGTTTCGTGGGTCGCACGCGCGAAGTTACCGACCTCGCCGCAACATTGGAGCGAACGCGGCTCTTGACGTTGGTCGGCGCCGGCGGCGTGGGGAAGACGCGCCTGGCGCTGCAAATAGCGGAGGAAAACCTGCGCCGCTTTCGCGACGGCGCATGGCTGATCGACCTGGCGCCGGTCGGCGACCCCCAGCTGGTTGCCTCGCAGACGGCCACGGTTCTGGGCACCACCGTGAGCGGAACTCGTCCTGTAGCCGCGTCGCTCGTCTCCGATTTATCGTCGAAGACCGCGCTGCTGATCTTCGACAGTTGCGAACACGTGTTGGATGCCGTCGCTACGCTCGTTGCCGAGATTCTGCACGCTTGTCCGCGCATAACGGTCTTGGCAACGTCGCGGCAAGCACTCGAGCTCGAGGGCGAGACCGTACGCATCGTCGGCACGTTCGACGTTCCGCCGGCCGGCATTACCACCGCGGCGCAAGCATCGTCATACAGCGCAGTAGAGCTCTTTGCCGATCGAGCCCGTTCGGCAGCGGGGTTTGAACTTACCGATCAAAATGCGGCGATCGTCGCCAGCATCTGCCGCCGGGTTGACGGCATCGCCTTGGCGATCGAGCTGGCCGCCCCGCGCGTCGCGCTGCTGACGCCGCAGCAGATCGACGAACGGCTGGGCGAGCGTTTCAAATTCCTCACTCGCGGCAAGCGCACCGCCCTTCCGCGCCAGCAGACGCTGCGCGCGCTGTTCGATTGGAGTTTCGATCTGCTCGACGATTCGGAGCGCACCGTCTTTCGCCGCCTCGGCGCCTTCGCCAACGGTTGGGATC
>JBPYDW010000210.1:0-2647 GCA_051986335.1 Vulcanimicrobiaceae bacterium
TCGAGGTCGAGGCCGGCGAGCTCCTCGCCGACGTTCTCGACCGGTGCGCGAGCCCGATTCCCCATGTCTGCTATCACCCGCAACTCGGCCCGATACAGACCTGCGACACCTGTCTCGTCGAGGTGAATGGGCGGCTGGTACGCGCCTGCGCGACGCGCATCACCGATGCGTTGAACGTCTCGACAAAATCGCCGCGCGCGGTCTCGGCGCAAACTGAAGCGTTCGACCGTCTCTTGAGCCGGCATCTGCTGTACTGCACGGTCTGCGACAATAACAACGGCAATTGCGTCGTTCACAACACTACGAAATTGCTGGCCATCGATCACCAGACGATTCCGTTTGCTCCCAAGCCGTATCGCGTCGACGATACGAACCCGTTCTATCGCTACGATCCCGATCAATGCATCCTGTGCGGCCGCTGCGTGGAGGCCTGTCAGGACGTTCAGGTCAACGAGACGCTATCGATCGACTGGGAAGATGCCAACCCGCGAGTGTTGTGGGACGGCGGCGCGCCGATCGGCGAGTCCAGTTGCGTCTCCTGCGGCCACTGCGTGACCGTGTGCCCGTGCAACGCGCTCATGGAGAAGACGATGCTCGGCCAGGCCGGCTTCTTCACCGACCTTCCCAAGCCGGCAATCGACGGGATGATCGACCTGGTGAAGGGCATCGAGCCCGCCGTCGGCTTCCCGCCGATCATGCAAATTTCCGACATCGAAGAGCGCATGCGCGCTCAGCGCATCCGCCGCACCAAGACCGTATGCACCTATTGCGGCGTGGGCTGCAGCTTCGATATGTGGACCAAAGATCGCGAGATACTTAAGGTCGTTCCCGAGCAGGGGCCGGCCAACGGCATCTCCACGTGCGTTAAAGGTAAGTTCGGGTGGGGCTACATCAACGATCCCGAGCGTCTCACGACACCGTTGATTCGCGAAGGCGATGCGTTCCGCAAAGCGAGCTGGGACGAAGCGCTGGCGCTCATCGCCAAGCGTTTCGGTGAAATCAAGGCGCAGAGCGGCCCCGACGCGCTCGCATTCATCTCTTCGTCAAAGTGCACCAACGAAGAGAGCTACCTCATGCAGAAGCTCGCGCGGGCGGTGGTCGGCACCAACAACATCGACAACTGTTCGCGCTACTGCCAATCACCGGCAACGACCGGGCTGTTCCGCACGGTCGGGTACGGCGGCGATTCCGGCTCGATCGCGGATATGGAAAAAGCCGATCTGATCGTCGTCATCGGTAGCAATACCGCCGAGAGCCATCCGGTGATCGCAGCGCGTCTAAAGCGTGGTCACAAACTGCGCGGGCAAAAGCTCATCGTATCGGATCTGCGCGAGCACGAGATGGCGCGGCGCGCCGACATCTTCTTGCATCCCAATCCGGGAACGGATTTGGTGTGGCTGAACGCGGTTACCAAGCATCTGATCGACACCGGCCGCGAGAGCGTCCAGTTCCTCGAAGAGTGGGTGAACGGCTTCGAAGAGTATCGCCGGGGCCTGGAACCGTTTACGCTAGAATTTGCCTCGCGCGTCACCGGTCTCTCCGAGGACACGATGAAAGCGGTGGCCGATGCGATCGCCGGCGCCAAGCGGATGTGCATCCTGTGGGCGATGGGCGTGACGCAGCAGAGCCAAGGCTCCGACACCTCGACCTCGATCTCCAATCTACTGCTGGTCACCGGCAACTACATGCGGCCGGGTACCGGCGCCTATCCGCTGCGCGGCCACAACAACGTGCAAGGCGCCAGCGACAACGGCTCGATGCCGAACTTCCTTCCCGGGTATCAGCCGGTCGACAATCCCGACGTTCGCGCCCGCTTCGAAGCGGCATGGAAGGTGCAGCTGCCGTCCAGCAAAGGGTTGGACAACCACCAGATGGTTGATGCAATAAACGACGGACGCATCAAATCGCTCTATCTGATCGGCGAAGAGATGAGCATCGTCGATTCCAATGCCAACTACGTCAGCACGGCGTTTGAGAAACTCGACTTCTTCGTCGTTCAGGACATCTTCTTCAGCCAGACGTGCCGTTACGCCGACGTGGTGTTGCCCGGTGCGCCGAGTTTAGAGAAGGACGGCACGTTCACCAGCACCGAGCGGCGCATCCAGCGGATTTACCAGGTCTTCGAACCGCTCAACGGCTGCCGGCCGGATTGGCAGATCGTTGCGGACGTCGCACGCCGCCTCGGCGCCGATTGGAACTACCAGCATCCGTCCGAGGTCATGGACGAGATCGCCTCGCTCGCGCCGATCTTCGCCGGCGTGCACTACGATCGTTTGGAAGGCTACGCGTCGCTGCAGTGGCCGGTCGCCGCCGACGGGAGCGATCAGCCGCTGCTCTATACCCAGCGGTTTGCGATGCCGGACGGAAAAGCCAAGCTCTTCTCGGTGTCGTGGCTCGATCGCCGTGAAGGAACCACCGCCGAGTTTGACTTGCATCTGAACAACGGCCGCCTGCTGGAGCACTTCCACGAAGGCACGATGACCTATAAGACCGGCGGCATCCGCGAGGAAGTGCCCGACACATTCGTCGAGGTCTCACCGGAGCTCGCTGAGGAACGCGGCATCCAAAGCGGTACGTGGGTGCAATTGGTTTCGCGCTACGGTCAGGTCCGCGTGCGTGCGCTGGTGACCGACCGCGTGCAAGGCAA
>JBPYDW010000211.1:0-3309 GCA_051986335.1 Vulcanimicrobiaceae bacterium
GTAGGATGTGCCCGCAAACGGGAGAAAAACCCACAGTCAACCGGGCCGTTGGTTTGTTAGAACTAACGCACTGGGACCAATGGCCTAACGGAGAGCAATATGCTCGAAAACACTGCCGCTGAGGCGCGCACTCTACCTAGCGGCACGGTCGCCTTCTTATTTTCGGATATCGAAGGCAGCACGCAGCGCTGGGAATCGCATCGCGAGGCAATGTCGTCGGCAATCGATCGCCACGATGAGATCCTGCATGCGGTGGCGGCGAAGTCGGGCGGCTACGTCTTTAAACGGATGGGTGACGCGTTCTGCATGGCCTTCCGCACTGCGCCCGATGCGGTGGCGGCGGCGGTTGAGGCGCAGCGAGAACTCGCCAAGACCGATTTTTCCAGCGTTGACGGGATGAAGGTCCGCATGGCCATCCACGTCGGGCACGCCGACGAGCGCGGCGGCGACTATTTCGGACCGAGCGTCAACCGCGTGGCGCGACTGCTGGCGATCGGCTACGGCGGACAGGTGCTCGTCTCCGGCGCCGCAGCCGACTTGGTGCAAGGCGAGATGCCGCAGCAGACCGCGTTGCGCGATCTCGGATCACACCGCTTGAAGGATCTCGCACAGCCCGAGCAAGTGTACCAGCTCGTCGCACCCGATCTGCCGCAGAAGTTTTTCCCGCTGCGATCGCTCGACGCACTACCGAACAACTTGCCGCTGCAGCTCACCTCATTTGTCGGGCGAGATAACGAGATTCAACGGGTGGTCGATCTGCTCGAAGGACATCGCTTGGTCACGCTGGTTGGTACCGGCGGCGTCGGAAAAACGCGACTGGCATTGCAAGTCGGCGCCGACATGCTCGATAACTACGAAGACGGCGTATGGTTCATCGAACTGGCGCCGCTTTCCGACGGCACCCTTATTCTCACCGAGCTGACCTCGCTCTTCAGCATCGAGGCAAGCGGGGACCGCCCGATGCTGGACGCGTTGCTGGCAGCGTTGCGCTCGAAGCGCGCGCTGCTGATCGTCGATAACTGCGAGCATCTCGTCGATCCGGCGGCGGAGATCATCGAAAAAGTTCTGCGCTCGTGCCCGAACATACGCATTCTCGCCACCAGCCGTGAAGCGTTGAAGATCGCGGGCGAGACGGTGCATCGGGTGGCTTCGCTCGACGAAGAGGCCGGCATCGCGCTTTTTGCCGAGCGCGCGGCGGCGGCTGCCGATTCCTTCGAGCTGACCGAAGCCAACTCGGCGACCGTTGGAAAGATTTGCCGCCGGCTCGACGGCATCGCGCTGGCGATCGAACTGGCAGCCGCGCGAGTGCGAGCAGTGAGCGTCGACGAACTCTTCACGCGCCTCGACGAGCGCTTCCGCATCCTCACCGGCGGAAGCCGCACCGCGCTGCCGCGGCAGCAAACGATGCGGGCGCTGATCGATTGGAGTTACGACCTGCTTTCGACCGCGGAGCAAGCGCTGTTGCGGCGCGTTTCCGCCTTTAGCGGAGGCTGGACCCTCGACGCCGCCACGGCGGTCTGCGCCGATGACGAGCTGCAATCGTGGGACGTTCTCGACTTACTGACGTCGCTGGTCGACAAGTCGCTCGTCACCGCAGAGCTCGACAATTCGCAGATCTCGGGCTCGAAGCTGCGGTACCGGCTGCTCGAATCGACGCGGCAGTACGCGGCCGAAAAGCTCGTGGCCAGCGGTGAACGCGAAAACGCGCGGCGCAGACACGCCGAGTACTTCGTGAGCTTCGCCGAGGAGGCGGAACGGCGTTGGAGCACGACGCCGACAGCCACCTGGTTGCCCCCGCTGGAAGCCGAGCTCGATAATTTTCGACTGGCCTTGGATTGGGCGCTTACCGAAAAGCAAGATCTGGAATTGGGCGCGGGTCTTGCCGCTACGCTTACATCATTCTGGAGCGGGATGGGCGTTCGGTACGAGGGTCAGCGATACCTGAAAGCGGTTGCCGACGCGGAAGAATTACCGACGCGCATTCGCGCCGCGATCTGGCTTGGCATCGCTACGCTATCGCTCGGCGAATGGCGACAGATGCGCGACGCCGCGAAGCAGGCCGAGCGGCTCTACGCCGAGCTGGGCGACCGCTTCGGAGAGATGCGAGCGAAGCGGAATCATGGCGAAGCGCTGACGCGCTTGCTGGATCTGGATGGTTCGGAGGCCGAGCTTACCGAGGCGCTGGCATATTTTCGCTCTGCAGGCGAACAACGATGGGCGAATCTCACTTTGACCTCCCTTGCTCGCAATGCGTTCTGGAGAAAAAATACTCCGCTGGCACGGGAAAGGTACGGGGAGGCTCTGGCGGTCGCAAAATCGCAGGGCGATGATCGCACTATCGGCACCGTCATAAATAATCTGGCCGAGGCCGAGTACGACGGCGGAAACGTAACGCGAGCTATCGAGCTCGGTCGCGAGGTCATCGCCAGCGATCGAGCGCGCCGGGACAATAGCGCTCTTGGCATTTCGCTGGCAAATGTCGCCGCATACTTGATTTCCATGAATGATTTGGATGAGGCGCATCGTCTTGCGACCGAGGCGCTTCGCAAAGCGCGCGATCTTCAACTGCGAATGCTGCTCGCAATCGCGATTCAGCATCTGGCGGCAATAGCGATATCGCGCGGCAACTGCGACCGAGGCGCCCAGCTCCTGGGTTTCTCCGACGCCTATTTCAAGAAGTCGTCTCCGCGGGAGGCCACCGAACAGCGCGGATACGATGCAGCGATTCAAGCGCTCAACGCGGCGCTCGGCGAAGCGCGCGTCGCCGAACTGCTCGAACGGGGCGCATCGGTTAGCGAGGAACAAGCGGCGGCTGAGGCTCTTAGTCTGTAGAGTCGGCGTCGAGCGCATGAGATGAGGTTGTGAGCACAGCGACCGTCAGCATTGCGGTGTCGATAGCAACACTGCTGGTCGTGGGAGCTGCAGCCGTGGCAGCCATCATTCAGCTGCGCCACCTGCGCACAAGCAACCAACTGAGTGCACTGCTCGAAATCATGACCCAGTGGAATCTTCCGGCGGTCCAAGCGGCGCTTTCAGAAACTCAAAAAATACCTGAAAAAGTTGCCGATCCCAACTATCTGCAAGCGATGCGGATGCCGGGCTCCTTGAGTCGAACGCAGTTCCCCGAGCTTCTGGCACTCGATTTTTGGGAGCAGGTCGGTACGTACGCGAAGCACGGCCTTATCGACGAAGATATTCTGCTCGACATCACCTCGGCGCAGGTATCCGATACCTGGAAGCACTCCGAACCGGCAATTGCGATCTTTCGGGAGTACCGCGGCGCTTCAGTGTTCGAAAACTTTGAATATC
>JBPYDW010000212.1:0-4553 GCA_051986335.1 Vulcanimicrobiaceae bacterium
CCAAACAGTACGGCGAGCAGTGCGCTCGAGCCGGCAAAACAAACGTCCCAAAAATCGTGCCAGATCGGCGCGCTGTAATGGTTGCGCAGCTCCATGGCGATGCCGCGGAACATCAGGAGCCACAGAAGCACCATGAAGGGGAGATAAAATCCGGAGAACGCCGAGGCATACGCCTTTGGGAAGAGCGCGAAGAGCGCGCCGCCGGCGGCGATGAGCCACACCTCGTTTCCGTCGCGGAACGGCCGGACGGTTGCGGTGGCGGCGTCGCGCTCGGCGGGACTGCGCGCGACGAGGCCCAGAATTGATGCGACTCCCAGATCGTAACCATCGAGCAGCACGTACATCGCCAACATAAATCCGAGCAGGCAAAAGGCAAAGGTGTTCATGCGGCCGCCTGTGCCGCAGCCGTCGCGTGGGGGGCGTCGGGCCCATTGCCGATCTCGCGCAACGTGAGATACAAGAACAGAACGCCGAGTAAGAAATACATGCCGGCGAAGCCGAGCAGCGTAAACAGCGTCTCGCCGGTAACGACGTTCGTGGACGCGCCTTCAGCCGTGCGCATGACGCCGTAAATGATCCACGGCTGCCGCCCAACCTCGGCGACGACCCAGCCCGCCTCATTCGCGATATAGGGGAATGGCATGAGCAGCAGCAGCAGCCACAACAACCATCGGCTCGACGAAAGCTGTCCGCGCAGGAGCCAGATTGCGCTCAGCGTCATCAGCGCCAAGAAGATCGTTCCCAGCCCCACCATGATGTGATAGGCGTAATACGTTAGCTCGACCGGAGGCCATAGCTCGTGCGCGTATGCGCTCAATCCTTTGACGTTGGCATCGAGGTTGCCGTAGGCGAGGAAGCTCAGCACGTTCGGCGCGACGACCGGATCCAGTAGCCTCTGGTTGCGGGTATCCGGCATTCCGATGATAGCTAAGGGCGCGCCGAACTTGGATTCGAAGAGCCCCTCCATTGCTGCGAGCTTGACCGGCTGATACTGGGTGACGTCCCGACCGTTGCGATCGCCGGTCGGAAAGATGGCCAGTGCAGAAAACACCAGACCGACCAGCGTGCCGGCGCGCACGAACCTGCGCCCGTAGCTTTCGTCGCGCCGCGAGAGGAGATAGTATGCGCCGACGCCGGCGACGATGAACGCGCCGGCGATCAGGGCTCCGCACATCACGTGAACGTACTGCCAGAAGGCAAATGGCGAATTGAGGACGCTCCAGAATTCGCGCATCTCGATGCGCCCATCGGGCCGCAGCAGATACCCGATCGGATGCTGCATCCAGGCGTCGGTGACGACGATGAAGTAGCCGGATAACCACGAGCCCAGCCATACCATGGCGGCGGAAAATACGTAGACTACCGGCGCAACGATGCGCTTGCCGTAGAGTAGCACGCCGAGAAAGATCGACTCGAGAAAGAACGCGTACACGCCTTCCATCGCCAACGGCTGTCCGATCACGCCGCCGGCCTTAGCGGAGAAGGGCGCCCAGTTCGTTCCGAACTGAAACTCCATCGGGATGCCGGTGACGACCCCGATGGCAAAGTTTATCGCGAAAATCCTCGTCCAGAACGCGGCTATTCGACCGGCTTGCTCGTCGCCGTCGCGCCATTCGCGAAAGGAATACCAGGCGATGAAAGGTGCCAGGCCCATCGTTGCGATGGGGAACAAGTAGTGGAACATGACCGTAAAGGCAAACTGCAACCGATCGGCCAGTGCGATATCCATCGGTCCACCTCGTTGCGTCCCTTTTACGCGCCGCTCGCAGCTCGGCCCTGGCGACAAACGTCGCCGCGCCCACTGACGGAATGAGTTGAATGCAACGGGAGCTCGTCATCGCCGGCCACCGTTTGGAGTTGCGTCACCTGCCGGCAAGAGAGCCCGGTGCGCCGACACTCGTCTTTCTTCACGAAGGATTGGGATCGTTGGGACTGTGGCGCGACTTTCCCGACCGATTGTGCGCCCGCACCGGCTGCGCCGGCGTGGTCTACTCGCGCTGGGGCAACGGCTTCTCGGAGGTTATCGACGAGCCGCGCAGCGTCACGTACATGCACGACGAAGCCCTCACTTCCTTACCGGAATTGCTCGCCGCCTGCGCCATCACCGACGCGATCTTGGTTGGGCACAGCGACGGTGCCTCGATAACGCTGCTCTATGCAGCGGCCGGCTTTCCGCTGCGCGGAGCGGTCGTGCTGGCGCCGCACGTTTTCGTCGAGGAGATCTCGGTGCGCAGCATCGCCGCTATTCGCACGGAATACGAAACGACGAGCCTGCGCGAACGAATGGCCCGCCACCACGCGCAGCCCGACCGCACGTTCTTCTCGTGGAACGACATCTGGCTGGCTCCGGCGTTTCGTAACTGGAATATCGAATCTGGGCTGGCGCGGATCGACGTTCCGCTGCTAGCGCTGCAGGGACTCGATGACGAGTACGGCACGACCGCGCAGCTCGACGCGATCGCCCAGCGAGTTCGCGGGCCGTTCGACTGCGCTTATTTGCCCGGTTGCAGGCACAGCCCACAGCGCGATCGTCCGAACGAGACGCTCGCCCGGGCGAGTGCGTTCATCGCGACGCTGTTATAACTGAGGATGGCTCTGACAGGCTTCGACCTCGGGATCGTCGCTGGGGAAGATTGGGAAGATCATGCCCCGTTTAACCTGGATGTTTTTCCCGTTGTGGAAGTAGTTGAATATACCGATCACCGCTCCGACGGCAAGAACGGGAATCGCTCCTAAATATCCGGGTAAATCGCCGGTCGGGCCGCTCTTCGAGAGTTCGCCGGCGTCGTGATCCAAGACCACACCGAGGCGGTCGCCCGACGGTAGCTCCAAGTACTTTGGCTCGAGTACCAACACTCCGGGACGGCCACCGCGTCCGGCCGGCGAGGCTACAGCCACCACGCCATAGCCCATCGTCCGCGCCGGAATGACGACGTTCTTGCCGGACGTGACGGCGTTCACCGTTTGAAAGCGAAAGAAATCGCCGGGCAATGCGTCGCCGGAATCGACGGTATCCATCATTTCCACGGCGATAACCAAACAGCGATCGATATGCAGGGAGCGCGCCGACGCGTCGGCGAGCGACGGCGACGCGCTATTGAGAATAAGAGCACAGGCGAGCGCGGCACCGAGCATCGTGCGAGACATCGGCGCGTGGTTCGCGCGTGCCGTACGCTATCCCCGCCGCGCCGCGCCGACTAGATCGTGGTGAAGTGTGCGCCGGTATATACCGGCGAGCACGTCGAGTTGAGGTTATTCAGGAAGATGTACGCGGTCGACATCGAGTTGAAGGTGAAGCCGACGACGGAACTTTGGTAGGTCGGATTGGGAATGGTGACCGGCGCCGACGGTGACGGAATCTGCTGCTGCGTGATCGTCTGCAGCGTCGAGAGCGAGATACCGCTGTTGAGGGCGTCGCTGCTATTTGTATCCGGACCCAGGATAACGTTCCAAGAGCCGCTGCTCGAAGTGTTCAAGGCAGAGCTCATGGCGAAAACGATCTGCTGCGGTGCATCCGGTACGTTGGTTGCACCCGGAATCGGATAGATAACCTGGTACGTGACCGGTATGTGGCACGGACCCGTATTCGGCGTGCTGTTTCCACCGCTATTGCACGCGGTCAACCCCAGCGCAAGGACGGCGAGATACACAAACAGGGCCTTTTTCATGCTTCCATCATACCCCAGCGGCTGCGAATAGACTGTGCGGGCCGCCCCAGATTTAGCAGACTTTCATTAAATTGCGGCGGTAGGGACCGCCTAGCACTCGGCGTCACTGGCGCTTTACCGCCGTGTCGCCCTCCCGCGGCGTGAGGCTTACCGTCGAGGTCTGATAGTTGAGGATCATGGTGAAGTGATCGAAGAATGCGGCGCCCAGATGTCCGTCGCCGGTGCCGGCAAGCCGCCGCGTCGTTCCGATGGGCTGCGACGAAAGGTGGTAGGGTCCCATAACGACGGTTGCGATACGTCCCAGGTCCTCGATGCTGGTGGCGCCCACGCCGGCGACCTCACTGTGCTGCGAGGGGGAGAACAATTCGGTGTGCGCGCTGTAGAATGCGTGCGCGAGGTTGATGTTAGATGCGTCGCCGGTGTCGACGGCGAGGTCGGCCGCAACGTTGCCGAGTTGCACTTGGAGCATGGGAACGAAGTTCTCAAAGACTAACGGTAGGGTCACCGCCCCATGCTGTGGCGCGACGCCGAATCGGACCGTGTGTTTCGCCGGGTCAATCTCCACCCGTGTGTTAGCGAAGATATCCGCGCCCAAAATAAGGTCGTAACCGTATTGGTGGATGTCGTTGAGCACGACGTATTGCGCCTCGGGAAAGACCGCATTGCCGACCGTCAGCGGGCCGGCCTTGACGACTTCGGTGGAATAGTTGCCCAAACCGTTCGCTTCGTAGGAGCCAACGGCCGGCAGATCGAGTTGTTCGGCCAACTCCAGACTCATCGACATCCCTGAATTTCCGGTGTCGAGTAAGCAGCGCACCGCGACCGAGGCGATCGTGCAGGTTCCGACCGGCGCCACGCTGCCCGGATCGGTCGCGAGCGGCGAGC
>JBPYDW010000213.1:0-7879 GCA_051986335.1 Vulcanimicrobiaceae bacterium
GTGACTCGCCCGAATGCACGAGCGCCGCGACCTCGTCGGCGATGAAGCGAGCCTCGTCGCGTTGGTCGCGGGCTCGGTAGAGCCGCACCGCCGCTTCGGACTCCGCCGCGACCGGGGGCGATTCGCGACCGCGAATGCGGCGCACCGCGCCGAGAATCGGCGCGGGGGAGCGTTGCTGCGTCGCCAGCGCGGTTCGCGTTTGTACGGCTGCAAACACGCGATCGGGACGGCTGCCGCGGAACGTTGCGGTGGCCGTATTGGGATCGCCGGCGATGGTGACGCCGGCGAGCTCGTCACCGAATATACGTTGCAGGAAGGCGAACTCACTCAACGTCAGATCTTGCGCTTCGTCGACGAACGCCGCGTAGTAGCGAGCGCGAATGGCGGCGGCGGTCTTCGATTTCGTCGTCAGGAGCGCCGTTGCCGCGGCGACCGCATCGCGCGGCGTAAGGATGCCACGCTGCGCTTGCCGATCGACGTACGTACGGTACAATCCGCTCAGAATTTTCGCCAACCCGACCTCATGGCGAAACTGCCGCTGCAGCTCCGCCGGCGTCACCGCGAGCGAGTCGCGATAGCGTTCTGCGGTGTAATGTAACAGGCTCAAGTCCGCCAAGTTCGGCGGCTTGGCGTACCAGGATGTCGCCCCCGCAAGCGCGCTGCGCAGGAACGATTCGGGCGGGATCTGCGCGTCGGAAAGCTTTCGTATCAAGCGGAAAGCCGCATTCAAGAAACGCTGCGGCCAATTCAGTCCCGGCACTTCGGGATCCAGCGTGCCTTGCTCGAACTCGGGCCACTGCAGTTCCAGCAGCGGCTCCGCCGCTTGTATGAAAAGCGCTTCGGCCTCGAGATCGTCGACGATTCGCACTTCGGCCAAGGGCGTTTCCGGCGCCAGCTCTTGCAACAGCGTGACCGCAAGCTCTGCCACCGTGCTCACGGTGGCGATCGATCCGACCGCGGCTTGCAGGTTGATCGTGGCGGCGCGGCTGGGCGAAAGAACGAGCAGCTTGCGGCCGGCGGCCAGCGCGTGCGCTCGCCGAACGCGCTCGATCAAGGCGGTGGTCTTGCCGGTGCCCGGCTCGCCCTCGATGGAAAATGCCGCGTCGAACGCCGCTTCCACCGCACCTTGCTGATCCGGCGTCAGAGCGATCATCGTCCGAACGGGTTCTCTTGCGGGATTGGCCGATCGTTGCACGCCTGCGCGTACGCGCAATACGTGCAGGCCGAGGAATCCGAGGTCACTTGGTAGTGCGCGATGCTGCAACTCGAGATTTCGCGGCACAGTTCGGCCATCTTGGCCCGCGCGCGCTCCAGATCGGCGACGGACAACGTGCCGCGCGCATCACCGTTGCGGCGGCGCTCGTCGCCGTCGAGCGGTACGATCTCCAGCTCGATCGGGCGTACCTCGAGCAGCGCGTCCTTCAGCGGAACCAGAGCAAGGCTAGTGACGCGGTCGCCTTGCGCTTCACGCGCCCAATAATAGAAAGGTAGTTGGAATTCGCGAAACGCGCGAACCTTGTCGCGGTACTCGGCCGCGCTTTCGGCGATCGTGCCGGTCTTATAATCGAGAACGCAAACGCTGCCGTTCTCAAAGCGGTCGAGCCGGTCGATGTAGCCCACAAAATCGTACCCTTCGACCATCAGCTCGGCGGCCAGCTCACGACCGAAGACCATGAACGGCGTGCGCTTGACGCGCTCGACGATCCAAGAAACGTAACGTTGCGCGGTTCGCTGGGCGCGCCGCAGGTGCAGCGTGTATTCCACCGGCGTTTCGAAGTCGGCGCGGCCCTGTTCGAAGGCGCGTTCCACATATCCCGGCATCCGCGCGCGCATGCGCCGCTCGTCGGACGGCAACGGCGTGACGAACTCTTCGTGAAACCATTCCAGCGCCAGATGGAAGGCGGTTCCATAGAGTGACGCGAGCGAACTCTTATCCTCGATGGCGGCGCAGATGTAGCGATAGAACCATTTGCGCCTGCACTCGGTGAACGCATTGAGCGACGACGCGCTAAAGTGCCGCTGCGGAACCTTTACTCCGAGCGGCTCCTCGGCGTCCACCGCCGCCGCAAGCACGATTTCATCGCCGGCCGGCGCCCGAGGGGCGGGAGCTTTGGGCGGCTTATCCGGTTGCGCGAACGTCGAGCGAACGAGCTGCGCCAGCTCCGCGTCGGTTGCCTGCGCCGCATCGCGAATCGTTTCCATGCCGCGCGCGAAAGCGAGCACGCGATCGCGGTCGCCGGATGCAAGGGCGAGCCGCTCGTGGGCGATGGTTTGCAGAAGTGTGCCGTCGCGCGTTGCGATCGTTGCATATGCGGCAGCGACATCGTGTGATACGCCCGAATGCTGCGAGCGCAGCAAGCGAATTGCGAGTCGTTCGGTTGGCTCGCGGCTCCACGCGAGCGCGTCGGCAATAAAGGTTGCGCTAGTCGACCGAACGGACATGAACTTCTGCTACACAGGTTAGCGAACAGACCAGGCGCCCCTGCACGGTCGTCGAAAGGGGCGACGAGTGCGTCGAATCGTCGTGGGAGTAAGCGGAGCGAGCGGAAGCGCGTACGGCTACATGGCGCTGCAGGCGTTGAGGGCGGTGGGAGGTTTCGAAACGCATTTGATCCTCACCAATGCCGCGCGCCGCACGATCGAGCTCGAGACCGAGCTCATTGCCGAGGACTTCGAAAAACTGGCCGATGTCGTCTATCGCGACGACGATCTCGCGGCAGCGGTGTCGAGCGGCTCGTTCCTCACCGACGGAATGCTGGTGATTCCGTGCTCGATGAAGAGCGCCAGCGCAATCGCCTACTCATTCAACCAAAACCTGCTGGTTCGTGCGGCCGACGTCTGCTTAAAGGAGAGGCGGCGCCTGGTCTTGGTGGTGCGCGAGACGCCGTTGCATTTGGGCCACTTGCGCACGCTAGCTCAACTGGCCGAGATCGGCGCGACGATTCTGCCGCCGATTCCGGCGATGTACACCAATCCGCAAACCGTCGACGACATCATCGCTCACACGGTCGGCAAAGCGCTGGACCAGTTCGGCGTAGCCAACGACCTGTTCAGACGCTGGCGCACGCCGGAGCCTTAGCTTCCCTCGGCGAGCAGCGTTTCGGCGAGAGCGACGTCGGACGCGCGATCGACGTTCACCGCCGTCTCGGCGTAGGGCGAAACGATGGCGCGAACCGGCAGCCCGAGAATGCGCCCGGCCCGCGCTTCGGCTTGCGCGACCGTCAGTCTGCCCAGCGCAAACGTCAACAACGTGCGGTAACCGAACAACGAAGCCAGGTGCAGCGGATTCTTGCGAGCTGCCCCCAGTCGCTCGATAAAGCGTTCGAGCGTGGGCAGCGCGCGCGGTTTGATGGCGAAAAGTCCGCCGCCGCAAAACGTTCCGTCGCGAAGGCGCGCCCAGGTATGCGGTACTTGCGGAAAGCGCGCCAGGTGAACGCTCTTCTCCAAGCAGCCGTAACCGATGTCGGGATCGAGCCGCCGCGCGCGAGCGACGAAATCATCGACGGCGGGCGCCGTTAGTATCGGCAAGTCGGAGGCGGCAACCAAGACCAACTCATCGGGATCGAGTCCGGCTAGTCCGTTGCGCAGGCTTTGACGGATCTTGACGCCGTCGGGTCGCACTTCGTCGGCGCCGGCCAGGGCTTCATCGCCGTGGGCAGCCAACGGCGCAACCGCGATGATCCGGCCGACGCTGGCGGCCGCGCGCAGGCCGGCAATTGCGCGGGCGGCCAACGGTACTTCGGCGATGCGCACGAAGGCTTTGTTCAGCGCGCCGGGCTGGAGCGCGGCGACTTCGTCCGGCGGTCCGCCGGCTAAGACGACGGCCGTCATTGCGCTCATCGCCGCGTCTCGGCGCGCCAACCGGATTGAGTAGCGGCGAAGCGCGTCGAAAAGACGCGATCGCCGGCATCGAGCGCCAGCCGTTGCGCTATTGCGTCGCGCTCGGCCGCCGTCTGCGTCAGCGCGAAAACGGAAGAACCCGAGCCGGCCAATAAAACGTGTCGGGCGCCGGCGGAGCGCAAGGCGCCGGCGGCGCGCCCGATCGCCGGTTCGCGCGCGAGCACGACGTCCTGAAAATCGTTGGACAGACAGGCGGCGACCTCGTTGAAGTTGCCGCTCTGCAGCGCAGCGAGTGCGTGCAAGGTAATCGAATCGCTGCGCGGCCGCGAAGGCCGCGGCTGCTCGGCGAGCATCGCGTAAGCGATCGCCGTCGGAACCCCGACCGGCGGGGTAACGACGAGCACGTACCATTCGGGCAGTGCTCCCGCCGCGGTCACGCGCTCGCCGGTTCCTTCGACGAGCGCCCCGGTACCGCCAAGAAAGAAGGGCACGTCCGAGCCGAGCCGCGCGGCGATCGCCAGCCAATCGCGGTCGTGCAACTCGCCGAACGCGCCATCGATAGCCGCCAACAGGACGGTCGCGGCGTCGCTCGAGCCGCCGCCGAGCCCCGCTTGCACCGGAATCTTCTTGCGCAGCTCCAGGTGAACGTCGCGTTGCGGCGCCCCGATGGCTTCGAACGCACGCACGACGAGGTTGTCGTCGCCGCTCAGTGCCGGATCGTCGCAAGAAAACGAAAAGCCAGGCGACGAATGCACGGTGAGCTTGTCGGCGAGATCCAACGGCACCATGAGGCTGCGCAGGCCGTGGTAGCCGTTGGCCCGGCGTTCGAGAACTTCGAGCGTCAGGTTGATTTTCGCGGGGGCCCGCAGTTGCATCGGCTCGCACTATTAGCAGGCAACCGGGAAAGTCCCGTAGGAGGGCGGCCCCGCGCGAGGTCGTAAAACGCTCTAACGTCATGCGGGCCAGTTACGACGCGCAGCACAACGAGTACAGCGCCTACGTGCTGCCGGAAGCCGAGACACCGTACGGCCTGCTCCTGGGCAACTACAAATCGTTCGCGCAGTCGACCGCTAAGGGCGGTGTGCGCGGGCTGTGGGACGCCGATACCGATCGCATCATCTTTGGAACGCATCAGATTGCCTATCGTTTGAACGATTCGGCGCAGACCTATTTTCCGCACCAGGTAAACCGCGACTTCACCTTCCTGCCGTACGCCCAGATCTCCGAGTTCACCCTGGAACACCGCATGCTGGTGACCGAAGCGTTCTACGTGCCGTTCGGCGCGAAGTATGCGCGAGCGGTGTGCTTCATCGTCGACGTTACGCTCCACAATCCAACGGCACAGACGCAACAGATAAAGATCTATCCTTGGGCGTTGCTGGTCGGACAACGCTTCTACGGCGAACCGGAGCACGAAGTTCAAGCCAGCGTCGACGTTGCGCAAATTCTGTCGCGGAACTTGGAAAGCGGCTACGAACGCTGGTGGGGCGGCTCGCGCGTTCCGTTCGCCGCCGTCGTTTCATTGCGCGAACAGGCGCTGCTCAAGAATATGAGCCGTGGGACGCTTCGCGAGGAGCAGCATCTCGACGAGGTTACGCCCGAACAAGCGGAGTGGGTGAGCCGGCGCATCTACGGCGCCTTCGAGTATCGCATCGAGGTCGCGCCCGGCGCGCGTGAATCGCTTCGATTGGCCGTCGTCGCGCACAAGGACGCGGGTCGGGCGCGGCCGGTGCTGAACGCGCTGCTCGACGACCGGCGCGCCCTGCACGACACGCAGCGCTTCTACGCCGAGCGGCTGGCGGACGCGCGAATCATGGCCCCGTCACCGGAGATCTCTCGAGCCGTCGTATGGGCCAAGTCCAACATGGTGCGGATCGTCAAGGAATACCCGGTGGGTTGGGGCTCGACGAACTCGCCGCCGTCCGACATTCTCGTGTCGCGCGACACCTCGTGGTTCGTGCACGGCTACGACTATTTCATGCCGCAGTTCAGCCGCGATGCTCTCGAAGTCTTTAACACGCACGTTGAAGAGAGCGGGTTGATGATCGAGTACGTGCGGGGCGTCACCGCCTTCAAGACCGCGTACGACCTGAACATCAACGACGATACGCCGCTGCACCTCATCGCGATGCTGCACCACTACAATGCAACGTTGGACGACGGATGGGTGCGCGACCGGCTAGGGCTCATCGTGAAGATTGCCGACTATCTGCTCACCCAGCGCGACGAGAACGGTTTGATTTTCGCCCATGCGAAGGGCGTCGACATGTACGGCATCTCTTCGTGGCGCAACATCATTCCCTACTACACGCTCGATGGAGCGGTGACCGAGATCAACGCCGAGAGCGTCTTCGCGCTGGAAGCGGCCGCGATGCTGTGCGCGGTCGCCGGCGATCGCGTCCATTGGGAGGCTTACGCGAAAGAAGCGCAAGCGCTGCGCGAAGCGATGATGCGCTTCCTCTACAACGCCGACACCGGCGGCTTCGTGCTCAACTACGATGGGCACATGAACTACCAGGACAACTTTACCGCCGACGAGGTGTTCCCGGTGCTCTTCAATATCGCCGAGCTGGAGCAGCGCCGCGCGATACTGCAGCGCTTGAGCGAATCCGACTTCATTACACCGGTCGGTTTGCGCACGATTTCGACCGCCGACTCATGGTACTTTCCGTCGCACGGTTTCGGTTTGCTGGGCGGGGTTTGGCCCGATCTCACGCTGTGGTACGCGGTCGCGCTGGCGCGCAACGGGTTCACCGAACGCGCGGTGCAGTTGCTGGCGGATATCTATCGCGCGATGGAGAGCGGTGCGTCGCGCAACACGGTGCCGGGAGAGTTCGCCGAGTGGTTCGACGGCGGATCGCTGACCAACCGCGGCATGTACTTATCGCCGTGGACCGGCGCGAAGTTTCTCTGGGCCGTCGCCGAGACCATCGGCGGTTTAGATGGATACCGCACCAGCGGGCGCCCGCATTTGGCGCCGATCGCTCCCGAAGGTTGGAAGTGGCTCTCGGCGGTGCGCGTGCACTGGGGCGGCGAGCTGTGCACCTACGTCATCGACTTTACCGCCAAGAAGATCTGGAGCAACTTTTCGGCGATGTCGGCCGAAGAGCCATATGAGTGTACTTACGCCGGCCGCGACGTCAGCGATGAAGCGATCACCTCTCCGGTCGAAGTCGCGGCGATCGCGTTCGAGGGCGAGGACGGCAACGCTCTGATCTTTGCTTGCAATCTCAACGACCGGTCGCGAAACGTCTCGCTCGAATTTCGCGGCGTAACGACCAGGTTGTACATGCAGCCGGGTGAGTTGCGTCCGCTGCACTTCGATGCGCGAGGAACCGGGCGTCGCACGGCTACCCCGCCCGCCGACGGGCACCGCAAGGCGACTCCGGCCCTGTTGAGCGAAAGGTAGCGCTCCTAATGGACCCGTCGCGCCGCTTTCTGACCATCGTCCTCAGTCTAGGCACATTCGTGCTGCTGGCCGCCATTGCCATCGGCGAGAGCATGGGCGATCGGGTGCTTTCCAGCGCGGTAGGAAACCAATTGCAGGGCGTCAGCGGCGTCGTTGCGGTCACGCCGGCGCCGGTTTCCAGCACCGGTCCGTTTGGGCCCGATTGGAAGCGCTCCCAGGCGCTGGCCGCCGCACCCGATCCAATGTTTCCCGATCCCCGGGTGCCGCCGGTCCCGTTGCCGACGCCGCTGCCCAAGCCGAGTTACAAGCCGGCTGCGACCGTGACGACCTCGCCCGAGGGGCAAGCGACGTACAATCCGGCGATACCGATCTGGCGGCAGAAGCCGCTCCCGACCCCGCTACCTACGCCGGTTTCCGTTCAGCGCGTTACCCCGGCAGCGTATCCCTCGACCTCCCCGAGCCCGTCGAGCGGCCCAAATTCGAAGGGGATCGGCGCGAGCCCCCCGCCCTAGCGCACCTAATGTCTCCATTGGTGGGTCTTGCTACGATAGAGACAAAGAGCTTACGTAGGAGATTTCACCGTGTCGGAAGAGAAGGGCACCCTCAAAGTTAAGCGCGGCCTTGCCCAGA
>JBPYDW010000214.1:0-3891 GCA_051986335.1 Vulcanimicrobiaceae bacterium
CGTCGGCACCCCATCTCGCAGTGCGCATCGAAGGCGGCTATACCGTGCTGCGCGAGACCGCGCCGCCGGCGTGACCAATCGTGCGATCGGCCAACTCGGTACGCTGTTCGCTCTATTGTTTGCCATCTTGGCTCTACGGCAGGCGTACGTCCAACTCGTGGCGGCGCCGGCGATCGAAGAGCGCGCCACGAATCCGCGGCACGCACTTCTCGATGCCGATCGCGGTAGAATTCTCGCCACCGACGGCACGGTTCTGGCCCAAACCGCTGCGGGCAAGCGCGTCTACCCGGCCGGCGAATCGCTGGCGCATACCGTCGGATACCTTTCAGCGCGCTACGGAACCAGCGGTCTGGAGAGCGCGTACGATCGCGCGCTGACGCCGCCGGCCACAACCGGCGACCCGTCCGCGCAACTGGCAGCGATCCTTGCAAGCTTTCAAGGCCCGCAGAAAGTGCAGGTTGGCGCCGACATCGTTACCACGATCGTGCCGTCGATTCAAGCGACGCTGTTCGATCTGCTTTCGCGTCACGATCGCGCGGCCGGCATCGTGCTCGATCCGCGAACCGGTGCGGTGCTGGCCATTGCCAGCGTGCCGTCGTTCGATCCCAACACCTTCGATGACGATTTCGCAGAGCTCTCGGTCGATCCGCGTAGCCCGCTGCTCAATCGCGCGCTCGATGGACTCTATGCACCCGGATCGACGTTCAAGATGTTCACCGCCGGCGCCGCGCTCGAATCCGGCACGGTCACCCTGGACTCCACCTTTTACGATCCCGGCTACCTCCAAGTCGGCGACTACACCCTGCACAACAACGAGGACGAGGTGACGGGGACCGCCGATCTCACCCAAGCATTCGCACTTTCGAGTAATGTGGACTTCGCGCAGATCGCGCTAAAGATGGGGACCGATACCTTCTACGACTATCTGCAGCGCTGGAACATCGGCGGCTCGCTCGATTTTCAGATTCCTGCGTCGCGCGCCCGCTTTCCAGCCAAGGCTTCGATCACCCCGGGGGAGCTCGCACAGATGGGCTTCGGGCAAGGGGCCCTGCTCATGACGCCGCTGCAGATGGCGCTCATCGGGGCGACGATTGCGATGGGCGGGAACGAGCCGAGGCCGTATATCGTGCGCCAGGTAGTTTTCAACGGTAACGTGACGTCGGTCAATGCCGCCGCAACCCTCGCCTCTCCGCTATCGGCGGATACCGCGGACAAGGTGAAGAAGATGATGGTAGCGGTGGTGCAAAGCGGAACGGGGACCACGGCAAGTCTAGCGGGTGTGACGGTCGCAGGGAAGACCGGCACGGCAACCAATCCATCGGGCCGCGCGCACTCCTGGTTCGTCTGCTTCGCCCCGGCCGAGAAGCCGCGCGTAGTAGTCGCAATCATTGTGGAAAATGGTGGCTACGGCGCGGACGTGGCCGCGCCGATTGCGCGTGACGTCTTGCGAACAGCCTTGGGCGCAGAGAATTGATCGAGCAGAAGACATTCAACAATAGGTATCGCCTCGATCGCAAGTTGGGTGAAGGCGGCATGGCGACCGTCTATTGCGGCATCGATACGCTTCTGCGCCGCCGCGTCGCGGTCAAAGTATTACGCGAGCAGTACGCAGCCGACGACGAATTCGTACGCCGCTTCTATCAAGAGGCCGAATCGGCCGCTCGTCTCTCACATCCGAACATCGTCGCTACCTACGACGTCGGCAAAGAGGGCAGTCTCTACTACATCGTGATGGAGTTGGTGGATGGTCCGTCGCTGGCCGAAATCATCGCTGCCGACGGGCGCCTTCCCGAACCCGTGGCAATTGACTACGGCGTGCAGATCTGCAGCGGCTTGGCCTACGCACACCGCCAAGGCTTGTTGCACCGCGACCTCAAGCCGGCGAATATCTTGGTGACGAAAGACGACGTCGTAAAACTTTCGGATTTCGGCATCGCTCGAGCGGTGACCGCGCAGACGATGGCCTTGACCAAGCCAGGTCTGGTGATGGGCAGCGTGCATTACATCTCGCCCGAACAGGCGCAAGGACACGAGCTGCACGAGAGCTCCGATTTGTACAGCGTCGGCGTCGTGCTGTATCAAATGCTGACCGGCAGCTTGCCCTATAGCGGTGAGTCGCCGGTGACGGTGGCGCTCAAGCACATCAGCGATCCGGTGCCGACGATCGACACCAAGGCGCTGGGAACCAGCCCGGCCCTAGCGGCAATCGTCAACAAACTCTTGCAGAAGCATCCCGAGAATCGCTTTCGCTCGGCCGCCGAAGTCGCCATTGCGCTGCGCGAAGCGCGCGAACGCCCAAGCCGCGCAGCGTTCGCCATTCGCGACGATGCACCGACGCGAATAGTTCCGGCACAAGGGCTGCCTCCGCGCCGCTCGCCGCTGCCCGATCGTCCCTACACCTCGATCAGCGAAGACGAAGAGCGCGCCGCCCGCTCGTCGTCGCGTGCAATATCGGCGCTGCTCTTGCTGATGTTGCTGGCGACCGGCGTGGGCTACTACGTCTTCGGACGCAACGTTCCCAAACTGCCGATCATCGGCGAGCAAGTCACGGTGGGCCAATACAAAGGAATGGAGCTGGCGCAGGCGGAGATGGCGATTCAGAACGATCACCTGCTCCCAAAAATTACGAAGACGGCGAGCGACACCGTTCCCGCCAATCAAGTGATATCGCAGAACCCCGAGTCGGGCACCAGCGTCGCCGCGAACTCGCCGGTGCAGCTCTTCGTCAGCAACGGGTTGCTCGTCAGCGGTCTGATGGACGTGACCGGCTTCACCAGCGAAGACGCCCAGCGGATACTTCAGAACAACAAGTTTCGCGTCCGCACCGTCCATCGCTACGGGCCGGCTACCAAAGACACGGTCATCGGTACGGACCCCAAGCCCGGCGCGCACGTCCGCCAAGCATCTACCATCACGTTGATCGTCTCCAACGGTCCGGCCCAGGTTTTGCTGCCGTCGCTGGCCGGCATGACGGTGGCGCAAGCGCAGAGCATTGCGGCCAAGGACGGTTTCACGCTCGACACGTCGCAGTCGGGCCCGTCGGCGCAGTATCCCCCGGGGCACATTGCCAGCCAAGACGTCCCGCCCGGGACGCAGATCGATCGCAGCGCGAATATGACCGTGCACGCGATGGTGAGCAACGGCTCGATCCCAGTGGCCAACACCACCGTGCCCGACGTTAGCGGGCGCAACTACGCCGACGCCGTGCAAGCAATTTCCGACGCGCAACTGCAAGCCAACATCACCTACATCGTCCAACCCAATGGCAACGGAACAGTCATCGGTGAGGATCCACCGGCACAGACGCAACTAGCGCAAGGGTCGCGGGTGACGTTACAGGTTGCAATCAGCGGCGAAGTACCGGACACCGACGGGTTGACGATCACCGATGCGCGCACGCTGCTGGCCAGCTACGGCTACCCGAATCCGCAGCTGTCGTACACGACGACCGAGGGCGCCGGCGGCCGCGTCGTGCGCACCGTTCCCGAAGCAGGCACGCAACTGCCCCCGAACAGCCCGATAACGCTGCTCGTTAACGGTACTCCACCTTAGTGTCACAACCGATGCGGGTTCTCGGCGTCGATCCGGCATTGCGCGTCACCGGGTACGGCGTCGTCGAAGTGCGCGACCGGCACCTCGCGTTGGTCGAAGCCGGAATCATTTCGCCGCAACCGCGCGCCTCTCTGGAGATGCGCCTGCGGCAGCTTCACGAGGGCATCATCGAGGTGCTCAGTGCAACCCGTCCCGACGTCGTGGTTATTGAGGAGCTCTACGCAAGTTACAAAAATCCGCAGACGGCGATCATGATGGGGCACGCCCGCGGCGTGCTGTGCCTGGCGACCGCGCAGTGCGGCACGCCGGTGCATACGATGGGGCACGCGAAGGTCAAGC
>JBPYDW010000215.1:0-3987 GCA_051986335.1 Vulcanimicrobiaceae bacterium
TGGTCCACTCAAGGTCACGCCAGCCCTCCTCGATGACCCAATTAGGACCATAGTCTTCGAGGCGATCAATCAGCACGTCCCACATCACGCGCCAGTGCTCGACGGTGCCCGGGTTCTCCTCGTGCCGCGCGACGTACCAGACGTACCACTCGCCTGCGAGCGCCAGCGCCTGGCGCTGCGTGAGCGATTGACCCTCCCCACGCTGTGCGGCGCGGATCGTTGCGATGCGGCTCTCGACCTCGGCGGTGAACTCGCTGACGCGGATCTTCACGTCCTTGGTGCCCGCAGGCAGAGACAGTTTCGCTTCCCAGCGTTGTCCGTAGAGCCGCTGGTACTCGTCGCGGACATCCTTGGGGATGCCTTTGCGGATCGTGATGGCGAGTGACTTGGCGATGCGAGGGGTGATCATACGGAATAGCATTTGTACCGCCCTTTTGTACTTCGGGCCGGCCAGATGCTCTGTTGCTTCAGTAACTTCTTGAACCTGTTGCGGTTCGAGCGCCGCTGGTGCGGTCGAGAGGACTCGAACCTCTGCCAAGTCACTGATCTTCTTCGCGGCGATTCTGACAACTCTACCTGAAAGCCGGCGATCGCCGCGCAATCGACCGCGGTGATTCTAACATCGCAAGAACCGGATCGGAGGCTGCCCCTGCCCCAATTGCACCTTCGGCGATGCCGGGCCTACCGGTCCTCGCCGACATCGTCGGCAAGCTTACGATGCGTGGTGCAAGATTGCAGCCCGTCGCAGATTTGCCGATTGGAGCGCGTGGCGGACTGCTGCATCGTAGGGCCGCAGCGAAGGAATAGTGCCGAAGATCTCGCTGCTTCGAGCGATCGTTGTTCGCGATTGGGAGGTGACCGACGCCGTCCTCAGGGACGCATGCCTGCAGTTTCAAGGCCCTCGGCGACGCGATCGAGATAACCGGAATGCCAAGGCAAACCGGACCTGATATCGGCGATCGTTACGCCGGGACTGGTCTTCAGAAATTCGGCGACGCTGTGCCGACCTTCTTCCATCCGACCGACGATGACGTAGGCTGGAGCCAGGAATCGATTGATCCATATGGCCGCTGGATTTTCCGTCAATGCGCGATTGAACCAGCCGATCGACTCGACGTAGCGACCGGCGTCGAACTCGGCGGATGCAATGCCGTGGCAGCATAGGAAATGCAACCTGTCGTGGGGGGCGAGCGCGCGAGCGATCTGGAAGGATTCGACCGCATCGGCCGCCTCGCCGCGGTAGGCTCTTATCCAGCCCCGGCGCCCCCATGCCCAGGCCGAGCCCCCATCGAGCGTGAGCGCCCGCTGGACGTGGGTTTCGGCCGCGGCAAGATCGTGGGCTAACGTGTAGCCCGAGGCGAGCATCGTCTCCACCAACGGATCGCCGGTATTGAGGCGCGCCGCGCGCTGGGCGAGTTGACGAGCGCTTTCCCTCTCCTGCTCTCGTTTCGAGGTGAAGTGATGGCCGGCGCGCAAGCCGTGGCACCAGGCCGCCAGCGCGATCGGTAGCGGGTCGTCTGGCGCGAGTTCCACCGCCTGCTCGAGCAATTCGAGCGCCATACTCTCTGCGGGCGCCGCTAGCGACAACACCGACGGCAGTGCCCGCATCGTCAGCTCCCAGGAATTGAGCTCCGTCGGTTCCTTGCGGGAAGCACGAATGATTTCCGCGTCGCGCAAGGCAGGCACAATCGCGCGAGCAATGCCCAAGGCGACACGCTCTTCGAAGGCCAACACATCGTTGCTATCGCCGGTCCAATTTTCGGCCCAGATGTAGCGACCCGATGCCGCGTCGACGAGCACGACGGCGGCCCTAAGGAGCCCCTTGTCGTTGTCCTGGACTCTCCCACGCAGGTGGTAGCGAGCGTGCTCCGGCGCGGTGACGTTGATCCAGCGCAACCGCAAGAGCGCCGTGGCGATCTCGTCGGCCAGCCCAACGGCCCGGCGCGCTTGGGTGCCGATCGAAGGGAACGGGAGCATCGCGATCGTTGGCCGCTCGACCGCTGACCACAAGATCGGCAGCGATGGTGCGTGACCGGCCAGCGCCGGTCGGCACCGCCGCAGCGTGGCCGACGGGATTTCGCCAAAGCGCTCGTGATAGCACGCCGCAAAGCGACCGAGGTGATTGAAGCCACAGCGAGCCGCGACGTCTGTCACCAGTGCTTGCGTCGGCCCGCGAAGCAAATGCTGGCGCGCGAGATCGAGGCGGAGATCGCGAATGAACTCGCGGGGCGTGCGGCCGAGAAACCGGCGGAAATGCTTTTGCAGCGTACGGGGCGCCACACCACAAGCGGTTGCCAGGCTGCTTAGCGTCCAGGATCGCTCCGGCTCGGCGTTGAGACGGTCGAGTGCCCGGTTCAAATCGCGCGGAAGCGGTCGCGAGGGCATGGTGCGGCTCCCACGCTGGGAGGATAGCACGATTGGGGCGCATTTTGGATAGCGCGGGCGCAAAGCGGATTGCGCCACGGTGGTCCCAGGTGTTGGGAGGGGCCGAAATTCAACAGTGCGACTGAGCGCCGGCGCAAGGCCGGTACGCAATCGACTCCGGTACTGGAGGTTCACATGCGGCGGTATTTGAGTGCGATTGGCACAATGGCTCTATGCATGGGCTTGGCGACGGCAAGGTGCGAAGAACCCAAGCCCGTCAGCTTCGTGGGAGCGCAGGCCGCCGCCGCAGCAGGAAGCTGGAAGACTTGGGTGCTCGCATCTGGAGGTGAGCTGCGGCTTCCGCCGCCGCCGGACGACGCGACGTCCCGGGCTGAGATTGCCGAACTGCGAAAGCTCGCGGCACAGCGCGGCGAGTGGCGTGATCGCATCGTCTATTGGGACGCTGGCGCGCCGTCGTCGCGTTGGGTGCAAATCGCGGTCAATCGCATCATCGACGGGCCGCTCAAAGGACTGAACGCGGCGCGCCACATCGCGCTCGTTAATGTTGCGATCTACGACGCGACCATCGCCGCCTGGGATTCGAAATACATATACAAGCGTCAACGGCCGAATGAGCTCGATTCCTCGCTCGCAGCGGCAATCGGCGGTCCCCGCAGCCCGTCCTATCCCAGCGAGCATGCTGCCTCAGCTGCGGCTGCCGCGGCTGTCTTGTCATATCTCTTCCCGGACGACGCGAAGCGCTTCGCTGATATGGCCGCAGAGGCGGCGCAGTCGCGTGTCATCGCCGGGCTGGAATACCCAAGCGACGCGAAGGCCGGTCTGGGATTGGGCCGCGCGGTGGCCGAGCGGGTGATCGCGCGCGCGAAGGCGGACGGCTTCGACGCGTCCTGGACCGGCAGTGTGCCGTCCGGTCCCGGCCTGTGGAACGGAACCAATCCGTTGATGCCGTTGGCAGGGACCTGGAAGACCTGGGTTCTGACGCCGAGCAATCGATTTCGGCCAGAGCCACCCCCCGCCTACGACTCGACGCAGAAGATTGCCGAGTTGGCTGAGATCAAGAATTTCCCGCGCACCTTCGATACCAACGCCAAGGCTTTCTTCGCCCAGACCGGAGACGGAAATTTCGGCCAGTGGTACACGCTTGCGACGCAGTGGATGCTCGAAGACAAGCTGGATAGCAATGCGCCGCATGCGGCACAAATCTATGCGGCGATGAGCATGGCGCAGCACGACGCGATGGTCGCCTGCTGGGACGCAAAGTTCACCTATTGGGCCATTCGGCCATTCCAGCTCGATCCCGACGTCAAGACCCTATTCCCCACGCCAAACCATCCGAGCTATCCAGCGGCACACGGCTGCGGCTCCGGCTCGATTGCGGCGATCATGGCGCACTTTTTTCCGAGCCGCGCAGGCTTCATCACGGCGCGAGCCGAGGAGATGGGTTGGTCGCGCCTGTGGGCAGGCATTCACTATCGCAGCGACATTCTCGCCGGCCTGCAGCTCGGACGCGCCGTCGCCCAGCTCGTCATTGATGCCGTCCAGAACGACGAGACACGCTGATCGACGGCTGAAGTCGCGGGCCGACTTGCCGGCGCTAGGGTA
>JBPYDW010000216.1:0-2358 GCA_051986335.1 Vulcanimicrobiaceae bacterium
GCAAAACCATTGATCGTGACCGTGTCGCCGATCGCAAACTGATCTTCGACCAGAATCAAGAAGCCATTCAGATAATCTTTGATCAGACTCTGCGTCGCAAACGAGAGCGCGAATGCGACAACGGCGCCAATCGTTAGTACGGAAGTCGCTGAGATGGAGAACACCGATAACGTGGCTACGATCGCGACCGCCCAGATCACGATCGACTTCAGGTTTTCCGCGGCGCTGACGAAGGTCGGGCGGCGGAGCGTCATGCGGGCCCGTTCGTCGGGATCGGCGAAGGGGTTCGTCTCCCAGCCGTCGGAGACGCGTACGATCGCAACGCTCAATAAGCGATCCAAAATTGCAAGGCCGAGCCAGAGCAACACGATCCGCACGGCGCGGTCGGCAAGCTCGTTAGCGAAAGCGCGCGTTACGGGCACGACGCCCAGCACCCAGATGCCGATTAACGCCCACAAGGCGAAGGCGGCCCAGTTCGAGAGCCAAAGCGCTCCCGATACGATCGATCGCCGCAACCGTGACCGTTGCCCGTCAGCGTCGACCTCGTCATGGCGGCGCCGCAGCCATCGGCGCAGGACAACGAGCAGCAGCGTTAGGAGAATGCCCCCGCCGATGACGAACGGTAGTTTGCGGAGCTGAGCGCTCAGGTACTCCGGCTCTTCGGCCAGCAACGCATGCTGCAAGGCGTTTTGCAGTACGCTTTGCCACTGCGCCGCCAGGTCGGTCTTCGACATGCCGTTGATCGCTGCGTCCGACTCGGTCAACGTCATAATCGGCGCCACATCGCGTCGTGTGGCATCGGTCGCATAGAGCGTCGGATAGCCGTTCTCGCTCCCGATGTTTACTTTGAATGTCTTTGCATCGAAGTGCGTCGAGGACGAAACTCCCCCGAACATTGAGGGCGCCGGCACGATGCGGCGCAGGTTATCGGTGATTGCGAAGACTCGCTGAACGATCGGCGGAATGCCGGCGTCCGGGGCGATTGGCGCGCCGATGACGAAGAGTCGTTGCCCTTCGAAGACGATCGGCGCCGTGTCGACGTTGTTCACGCGTTTGACCGGGACTCCGTACGGCGACGACGTTGCCGTAGAACCCGGAATCGTGAACGGCAGGCCGGGCGCTTGCGCCAGCGTCGGACCCGCCAGCAGTGCAGACAGCGCCAGAAGAAGTTTCAACACTGCGTGCTGTCACTTCGCGAACGGCTCGGCGTAGCCTCGACGTCGCTCGTAGCGTGCAGGAAACGGCCTGCTAAGGTTGCGCTGCGGGCGCTCGCGTAGCATAATCGCTCAGAATGCCCAATTCGTCCGCTCTATTGTTAGTCTTGGCCGTGGGCCTGGTAGGCGTTCTGCATACGCTCGTTCCCGACCATTGGGTGCCAATCACCTTGCTCGCGCGACAACAGGGTTGGACGCGAGCGCAGACGTTACGCGCCGCCGCGCTCGCGGGAACCGGGCATACCGTTTCCACTCTGACGATCGCGGTTCTGGTATGGCTTGCGGGAGTGCTGCTGGCGGTACGGTTTGGTGAGATCGTGAGCGAACTATCCAGTGCTGCGCTTATCGCATTCGGGACGTGGATCGCCGTGGCCGGCTTGCGCGAGATGCGACGGCATGGACATTCGCACTTGGGGCACGCGCATCTGCACCGCCACGCCGGCGGTCTCGAGCATCGTCACTGGCACGAACATCACGAGGCGGAATGGCACGCTGACGGCAACTTGGCGCTGGTTCCAACTCATGAACACGAGCACCGCGCTTCGCCGCGCACCGCACTGCTGCTTATCCTCGGCTCGTCTCCGATGATCGAAGGAATCCCGGCGTTTTTTGCCGCGAGCCGCTATGGGGTAGGGCAGCTGCTGCTCATGGCACTCGTTTTTGGTGCCTGTACGATCGCGACGTATGTTGTCTTATGTGACGCCGCAACGCGCCGTGTGCAAAACGTGAACTTCGGGCGCTTCGAGCGATACGGCGAGGTGCTCAGCGGGGCGCTCATTGCGGTGCTGGGTCTAATTTTTATCTTTTTCCCGACCCTTTGATCCCCGGTGCCCGCGGCGAAACAAACGCCGAAGCAAAAAGTAAACGTTGCAGATGAATCGCCTCGACTTTCTCGGCAAAACGATGACGCTCGCGCTTACGCCGGCCGTCGCACGATCGGCCGGCTCCAGCGCAGTTGAGGCTAACGACTCCAAAACCCCCGATCCGCACACCGTGTCACGCGACTACGTCAGGCGCATAATCGCGGCCAATCGAAAGATCGTTTCTCCTAACGGCATCGAAGAATTGCGCAGCATCGACGTGAACGGCTGCACGCAATGGGTCTCGATTCGTGGGCGCGACCGCCGGAATCCGGTGCTTCTCT
>JBPYDW010000217.1:0-3292 GCA_051986335.1 Vulcanimicrobiaceae bacterium
CGCGCTATACCATGCCTAAACTGATCGTGAATGCGACCGGAGACCAGTACTTCGTGCCGGATTCGTCGCAATTTTACTTCGACGATCTTCCGCCAAAAAAATACATGCGCTATCTGCCGAACACCGATCACTCGCTAGCCGGGGAAGGTGGCAGTGCCGCCGATACGGTGCTCGCTTTCAGTCACTCGATCATCAACGGCATGCCGCTTCCATCGATGACGTGGCGCTTCGAGGGCGATGACACGATTGCGGTTCGGAGTACGGCGAGGCCGAGTAAGGCGCGGATGTGGGAAGCCGCCGATCATAGCGCGAGAGATTTTCGCGTAGCGACGATCGGAAAAGCGTTCAATTATCACGACTTGCACGACCAAGGCGCCAACACGTTCGTGGCGCGGGTCGCACTGCCGCAGCACGGCTGGCACGCGTTTTTCGTTGAAATGACGTACCCGACTGCATCGGGGAACGATTTTAAAATTACGACCGGCGTCCGCGTCATACCCGACGCTTTGCCGTACCCAATGCCGCGACTAGCCGGCGCGTAAGACGGCGAACTTAAGGATTTGATCGTCGATCGTCGAGATCGGCGAACGCTTCGGCCACGTCGAATCGCAACCACGGCACGGCGGGATGCTCGAAGGATTCCCCCGTTTTGTACGCATGGACCTCGGACGGATCGTGCGCAACGATCGAGCGTGCGTAGGGATCAACGTCGAGAACCAGTATCGCACCTGTAGCCAAATACCGAGCTATTTTACGATCGAGGTAAACGCGGTCGTTGGTTGGTGACCAATATCACGCGCCTTGTCGCGGGCCGCGACTCAGGATCGATCAGAGACGCCAGTCAATACCTTTTGCGTCGGCGGTTTCGATTGCAGTCTCATAACCGGCGTCTGCGTGGCGGACGACGCCGAGTCCGGGATCCGTTGTAAGCACGCAGCTGAGGCGATCGCGCGCCTCGTCACTCCCGTCGGCGACGACGACCATGCCCGCGTGCAAACTATATCCGATTCCTACGCCGCCGCCATGGTGGAAGCTCACCCAATGCGCGCCGGCGGCGGTATTGAGCAGCGCATTGAGAATCGGCCAATCGGCAATCGCGTCGCTGCCGTCGCGCATCGCCTCCGTCTCACGATAGGGCGACGCGACGCTGCCGGTATCGAGATGATCGCGACCGATGACGATCGGCGCTTTGACCGCTCCGGTACCCACTAACTCGTTGAAGGCAAGACCCGCCTTGGCGCGGTCGCCGTATCCCAGCCAGCAAATTCGTGCAGGCAGTCCTTGAAAGGCGATCCGCTCGCGAGCGAGGCGAATCCAGCGCGTCAGCCCGGCGTTGTCGGGAAAGAGCTCGAGCAGCGTTTGGTCGCAGCGTTCGATGTCGGCCGCATCACCCGAGAGAGCCACGAAACGAAATGGGCCTGAGCCTCGGCAGAAGAGCGGCCGGATGAACGCCGGTACGAAGCCTGGAAACGCGAAGGCGCGCGCAAAGCCTGCGCGCTCCGCTTGCGTGCGAATATTGTTGCCGTAATCGAAGACCACGGCGCCGGCATCGAGATAGCGCACCATAGCCTGCACGTGTTGACCGCAGCTTTCCAGCGCGCGGCGCTCGTACTCGCGCGGATCGCGCTTTCGAAGCTCGGCTGCCTGCTCGAGTGTGAGACCGGCAGGAACGTAACCGTTGAGCAGATCGTGGGCCGAGGTCTGATCGGTCACCGCGTCGGGGCGCAGACCGAGCTCGTATAGCGCCGGAAACTCTTGCGCTGCATTGCCTTCGTACCCGATCGAAACTGCTTGGCGGCCGCGGCGCGCGGACTCGACCTCGCGCAGTGCCGCGTCGCGCGACTCCACGACTCGATCGAGGTAGCGCAGTTCTCGCCGCCGCTCCAGACGAGCACGATCGACGTCGACGACCAGGCAGACTCCGCCGTTCATGGTGATGGCGAGCGGTTGCGCACCACCCATGCCGCCGACGCCCGCCGTCAAGGTAACTCGTCCTTCAAGCGATCCGCCAAAGTGCTGGCGAGCCAGCTCGGCAAAGGTCTCATAGGTGCCTTGAACGATGCCTTGCGTGCCGATGTAAATCCACGAACCGGCCGTCATCTGGCCGTACATGGTCAGCCCCTGCGCTTCGAGCTCGCGAAAAATCGTCCAATCGGCCCATTTCGGCACGAGGTTCGCGTTCGCGATCAGGATTCGCGGCGCGCGCGCGTGCGTCTTGAAGACCGCCACCGGCTTGCCGCTCTGGACGATCAGGCTCTCGTCACTCTTCAAGCGCCGCAAGGTTCGGACGATCGCATCGAAGGCTTCCCACGAACGCGCGGCGCGGCCGTTCCCGCCATAAACGACGAGGTCGTCGGGACGTTCGGCAACCGCGGGGTCGAGGTTGTTCATCAACATCCGCAGCGCCGCTTCTTGCGGCCAGCCCAGGCAAGAGATCTCTGTACCGCGCGGCGCACCGACGACGCGCGGTCCGGCAATCACACTCATCTGCCTCGCTTCGTTCTTGAAGATAGATTATCCTCAAACGGTGGAATGACACCATGACTTACGCCCCGAAACTTCACGGATGCTGCACTCGGTGAAGTCACCACTCCTTGTTTTCGCGCTCGCGGCGTCATTTAGCGCCGGAGCCTTTTGCGCCCGCGCCGGAACGACCGGCTCGATCACGGGCACCGTCGCCAATACCACGACACGAGCGCCGATTGCCGGCGCGCGTGTCGTTGCGGTGAGCGCCTCTCAAACCGCAACGTTAACGACCGACGCCGCCGGACGGTTTGCTTTCCTCTCGCTCGCGCCGGACACGTATACGATAACGGTGTCGAAGGACGGCTTTGAGACGTCGTCGCTCACCGGCGTTTCGATTTTTGCCGACCAGCTGCAGACGATTCGCGTCACGCTCGCGCCCTCGCTGCGAACCATCGCGCACGTGACGGCGCGCTCGTCAATGGATCTCGTCAAATCGGGCACGACGAGCGACGTTTATTCGGTCAACTCCACCGTTACGGCGGCTGCAGCAGGCATCGGCGGGGGTGGTAATCTGAACAACGCCTATTCGGCGATCGCCACGGTTCCCGGAACGTTCGTGCCGCCGAATCAGCAGGGCTGGAACCAGACGGTTTACATTCGGGGCGGCAATTTCGATCAAGTGGGATACGAGTTCGATGGAGTGCCGGTCAACCGCTCGTTCGACAACTATCCGGGCAGCACGGCGGGAACGCTCGGCCAGCAAGAGCTGCAAGTCTACGCCGGCGGCGGCACGGCCGGCGAGAGCTCCAGCGGGCTCGCGGGGTTC
>JBPYDW010000218.1:0-3788 GCA_051986335.1 Vulcanimicrobiaceae bacterium
GGCTTTTCGTCGAAGGTGTAGTTGCACTCGCGCAACGCCCGCACGATGGCGTCAAAGCCGATCTTGCCTAAACCGATCGCTATCGCAAGCGACGGCAGCGCGTTGAGCTCGTCAACCAAATACGGAAAGCAGTTGCGCAACTGCTGCGTCGTGGGCTTGTTGCCCGGCGGCGCGCAGCGGACGGCGGCGGTGATGACACAGTCGCGCAGACGCAAGCCGTCGTGGCGATCGGTCGCATTCGGCTGCGAGGCAAAGCCGGCGCGATAGAGTGCCGGATAGAGGAAATCACCCGACGCGTCACCGGTAAACGGGCGCCCCGTACGATTGCTGCCGTGCGCGCCGGGGGCGAGACCGACCAGCAGAACGCGGGCGTGGCGATCGCCGAACGACGGAACCGGTTTACCCCAATAGGCCTGCGTGCGGTAGGCCGGCTTTCGCTCGCGCGCAATGCGGGCGCAGTAGGCGCGCAGCTCGGGACAGCGCTTGCACGCAACGACGCGTCGCGAGATTTCCTGAAGCGACATCTAAACCAATTGCGGGAAGCCCAGCGAAGCTAAGGCGGCGTACGTCGCAATGCCGACGGCAGTCGCGAGGTTGAGACTGCGCACGCTATCGGCGCGCATCGGTATGTGCAGGGCGCGCTCGCCCGCCTGCGCGAGAAGTGATTGCGGCAGCCCCTTCGTCTCCTTGCCGAAGACGAGCACGTCGCCCGTTTCGAAGACCGCATCGGTGTAGAGACGCGCCGCGCGTTTGGAAAAGAACCAGCGGTGCGATGCGGAGCTGGCCGCCAAAAACTCATCCAGGCCGGCATGCACGACCACGTTCACCAGGTGCCAGTAGTCCAGACCGGCGCGCCGCAGCTCACGATCGTCGATGCGAAAACCGAGCGGCTGGACCAAATGCAGCGTGCAGCCCGTCGCCGCGCAGAGCCGCGCGACGTTGCCGGTATTGGGCGGAATCTCGGGCTCGACCAAAGCGACGTGCAGCGGAGCTTCGGCAAACGCGCCGGCGGCGTGACTGCTTGCGACGCTCATGGAGTCCCCGACAGTACGTCCGCATATTCGATGCCGACGGGCGCGACGACGTAGGCAACCCCTCCGGAGCGCTGCCAGATGGCTTCGAGCGCGGCGCGCGGATAAACGACGCGCAGCGCACCGTGGGCAGGGTCGTTGATCGCGCAATCGCCGCCCGACGTGAATCCGCGTAGTACCGCGAGGTGCCCGTCGCTATGTTCGAGCGGCGCCCCCGGCAGTTCGCCCTCCCTCCAGCTGTACGAGATCGCCAGCGGCAGGTTGCGCTCGATCAGCTGCAGCGCATGATCGAGATTGCGCAGATACGCTACCGAAGCGCGCAAACCAAGCCGCCCGCTGTACGCCATGTTGAACGCCCAGTTTCCGGTTCCGTTATAGGCGCGATCGAAGACCTGCGCCGCCGTTTCTTCAACCGCGACGTCGATGCCGTGATAGGCGTGCAGCATCGACAGCGACGCCGGACTGCACCAACCACGCTCGCCGGGCGTGACGTACTGCGAACGTGCGGGCACGTCGAGAATCACGGCATCGCGTGCGTACGCGGCAGAGGGGTGGGTGGCGAGCGGAGAGCTGAAACAGAGTTGCTCGAAACGCACGCCTTCGGCGTGCACGTCGATTCCGTCGAAGGGCGTGTCGGCGCTGATGATGTCGACGTCCACGTGAACGGCGTCGTGCGCGGGGCTATGTGAAAGCCGGCCACCCTCGGTCCAATCGGCGTACGGCAGCCACGGCGTATCGGGGACGCGCGCACGCAAGAGCCGGAACTGGAGTTGGCCGCTTGAAGCGTGCGAGTTCCAGCTGATGACGCCGGTGCGCGCCGGCTCGAAGGTCAGACGCGCTGCGTTGGCGACGTCGCGAAGTTCAGCGAAGCCCATGGCGTGCGCGGGTTGCCCCGGCTAGATGTTCCACTCCCACGAGTTCCACGTATCGGTGATGAATGCCGCCGGTTTGTAGTTCTTGACGTCGGTGTTCATCGCCGTATAGGAGTTCTCCCAATAGAAGAAGACGGCCGGCACCAGCTCGTGAATGCGCTCTTGCTGGCGTTGGTAGAGCGCTTTGCGTTTGGCTTGATCGAACGTCTGCGCAGCCGCAAGCGTGGTTTCATTGACGATCGGATCGTTCAGCCACGCCGTGTTGGCCCCATTTGGTGGAATGAACGCGCCTACCCAGTTACCGGAGTTGTCGGGATCGGGGCCATTCGTATCGACGGTCCAATCCATATCGAATTTGCCCGTGTATAACGGGCCGGTCTGGGAGAAGAGCAGGCTGACCGGATAGTTGCGTATTTCGATGTCGAACCCTAAGCTCTTGAGCTCGCCTTGTATCACGACCTCCGCCTGCTGGTTCTCCTGTTTGTTGGTTCCGGTGGAGATCGTGAGCGAGAGCGGCTGCCCGTTCTTCTGCAGGATGCCGTTCGGGCCGGGCTTCCATCCGGCGGCGGCGAGCAGCCGCTTCGCATCGGCGACGTCGTACTTGTAACGCCCAATCGTCGGTGCGGCCCACGAGTTGGGGAAGATGTCGCTGACCGCCAGCTTATTGTAGCCGTGGTACACCCGATCGTTGATTCCTTTCCAATCGACGCCTTCGGCGACCGCCAGCCGAACGCGCTGATCGTGCAACGCCGGTCTGCTGGTGTTAAACATCAGCCGCCGCCAGTTGGCGATGAGCTTTTGTTCCACGCGTATGCCGGAGATCTGGGGTAAACTCGCGATCGAGTTTTCGTCAACTCCCGAATAGACGTCCACCTCGTGCGTGCGCAACTGATTGAAGAGCGTGTTGACGTCTTGAATAACTTTCCAAACGACTTTCTTCAGTTTGGGCGCCCCGCGGAAATAGTACGGATTGGGCGCGAACTCGAGCGTGCTGCCGTGATACCAGGCGGTGAGCACGTACGGGCCGCTGGATAACGGCTTGTTGTTGAACTCCGCGCGATTGATGTCGGGCAGGTTCGCCAACAGGTGAGCGGGCAACGGCGGATAGCCCGAGCCTCCCATCGCCAGCACGCCGAGAAAGGCGGCCATCGGGCGTTTGAGGTGGATGACGATGGTGGAATCGTCGGGCGCCCGCGCCGAAGCGATGTCGTCCCATCCGTACTTCGTCTTGGTGTTGTTGCGCGGATTGTTGACCGCGCTATAGGTGAACATCCAATCGCGTGCCGTCAGCGGAACGCCGTCGGACCATTTGACGTTCTTGCGCAGGTGAAGGGTGATGGTCAGCCCGTCGGCACTGATGCCGCCGTTCTTTAATGTCGGAACCTGGGTTACCAGGTCCGGAATGTAGTTGCCGTTGTCGTCGTAGCGCATGAGGAACGAGAAGATCAAGCCATCGGCGACATCGGTTGCGGCCGTGTGTCCGAAGAGCGGATTCAGGTTGTCGGGCTCGTCCTGTTCGCCCAGCCGCAAAACGCCGGGAACCGTCCACGGGTTACGCCCACCCGGACCGCTGCCCGCCGTCTGCCTGGTGCAGGATGCGAGCAGCAGCGCACACGTTACCAGCGCAAGCGTTCGATGCACGTGCCTCATGCAATTTTCTCCTTGGTGAGCGCGGTCGATTTTGCGATGCGCGGCGCGATCTCCGCATAGAAGGACGGCGAACCGAAGCGTACGAGGTCGTCGACCGGCAAGCCGGTTTCGCGCCGGGCTCGCTGGATTTCGAGTTGGGCTCTGCGGTCGTCGGAAATACCACGGGTATTGAGCGCAATGCCGACAACCGGCGCCGGTTTTGCCGTTGCACAGATCGCTTCGTGCAGACGGATCA
>JBPYDW010000219.1:0-3963 GCA_051986335.1 Vulcanimicrobiaceae bacterium
GCAAAAAGGGCTATGCGTACGTGCACGTGAGCGACGACAAAGCCGAGGTTGCCATCGAGACGTTCCATCTCGTCGATATCGCCGGGATCAAGCTCACCGTGGTGCGAGCGGAGGAACGTCCGGCGAAACGGCGCTAGAGCGCCCGCACCACCGCCGCGCATTCGGCGCAGATCTCGGGATGCGCCGGATCGACGCCCAGTTCGCGGTACTTCCAGCAACGCTTGCACTTTGCACCGGCCGCATGCGAAATCTCAAGACGCACCGGTTCGGAGGATTCTCCTGAAGCATCGCGTTCGTGCAACTCCAGCTCGGAGACGACCAGCGCTTCGCGCAAGTTATCTTCCAGCGGCACGAGCAACCGGTATGCCTGCGGATCGGCCTCGAGCCTCAGCTTGATTTCGAAGTCGCGCGGAGAGCTCGACGCCGCGACCCGGGCGCGCAGATCGCGTAACAACTCCCACAGCCGCGCGTCTTCGGAACGACGCTTGGGCGCGTGCTCGGCTTCGAACGAGGTGTGGAAAACGCTGGCGGCATCGCCGCGCAGATCGTTGGGGAGCGACTGCCACGCTTCTTCGGCGGTGAACGAGAGCACCGGAGCCAAAGCAGTGAGAAACCGCCGCAAGATATACAATAGCGCCGATTGGGCGCTGCGCCGGCGCGGATCGCCGGTCGCGCGCGAATACAGCGGATCCTTGAGCGCGTCGAAGTAAAAGGCCGACATCGCGCTCTCAAACTCGATGATGCGAAGGTAGGCGTCGTGGATCTGGAATCGATCGTAGAGCGTCTTCACGTCGTCGGCCAAAGCGTCGGCGCGCGCGCAAGCGAGCCGGTCGAGCTGCTCCATTTGCTCGCGCGGCACGATATCGCTCGCCTGCAGGTCGTAAAGATTGCCGAGCATGAAGCGGATGCGATTGCGGATGTTCCGGTAGACGTTGCCGACTTGGGCGATGACGTTGGGGCCGAAACGCACGTCGTCGATGAACTCGACCGAGGCCGCCCAAAGGCGCAACACGTCGGCGCCCCATTTCTCCATGGCGGCCTTCGCATCGAAGCCGGTGCCGCGCGATTTGGACATCGGTCGTCCCTGCTCGTCGTTGACCCAACCGTTCTTGACCACTTGGCGATACGGCGCGCGTCCCTTGACGCCGACCGCGGTCAGCAGTGAGCTGCGGAACCAGCCTCGATATTGGTCGCCACCCTCGAGCACCAAATTGCTCGGCCATGGCAAGCCGTCTTTGCCGAGGACGGCAAAGTGGGTAACGCCCGACTCGAACCAGATGTCGACGATGTTCTTCTCGCGCTCGAATGACGTGCCACCGCACTTAGGGCAAACCGTTTGCGGCGGCACGAAAGACTCGATCGGCTCGCTCCACCAACTGTCTGCCCCGACCTCGGCGAAGCGCGCGGCGGTCTTGCGAGCAACCGCGGGATCGAGGAATGACTCGCCGCAGGCAACGCAGATCAATGCCGGAATCGGCGTGCCCCACGTGCGTTGGCGCGAAAGGCACCACTCGGGATGGTTTTCCAGCATTTGCTGCAGGCGCTTGCGGCCCCACTCCGGCTCGAACGCAACGTCGTCCGCAGCTTCGATCGCTATGGCGCGCAGCCGGTTTTGATCCATCGCGATAAACCATTGCGCGGTGGCGCGAAAGATTACCGGATTGTGACACCGCCAGCAATGCGGATAGGAGTGCAGGTAGTCTTCGGCGCGCCACAGCATTCCGCTCGCACGCAAGTCCTCGATGATGCGCTGGTCCGCCTTCCAAATGTGCATGCCGGCATATGGCCCGGCTTCGGCGGTGAAGTAGCCCCGTTCGTCGACCGGATTGATAATCGGCAAGTCGTACTTCAAACCGGTCTCGAAATCGTCTGCGCCGTGACCCGGCGCGGTATGCACCGCGCCGGTGCCGGTCTCGATGTCGACGTAGTCGGCCAACACCAGCGGCGTGTCCCGATCCATGAACGGATGGCGAACCGAGAGCCCGTCGAGTTGTGCGCCGGTGGCGGTGGCAACGCGTACCGCGCTCGCAAACGCGCTGCCCAAAGTTTGCGGTGCAAGCGCAGTAGCAACGACGAGCAGTTCGTCGCCGGCGCGATATAAGCCGTAATCGGCCTCGGCGCGTAGCGCCACGGCGGCAGTCGCCGGCAACGTCCACGGCGTCGTCGTCCAGATCAAAACGGAAAGCGGGTCCTCGCCGGCACCTTCCGCGTTGAAGACGGTCAATAGCTCGGCGCGCTGCACCACGGTCGTCGGATAGCGGACGTAGATCGCCGGCGACGTCTTCATTTCGTATTCGATCTCGGCTTCGGCCAGCGCGGTCTCGTCGTGCACGCACCACAAGGTGGAGCGCAGGCCTTTGTAGATCTGCCCTTTTTCGGCCAGCGCCGCCAGCGTCTCGACGATCGTCGCCTCGAACGACGGATCGATCGTGCGATAGGGCTGGTCGAATGAGCCGAAGGTGCCCATTCGCAGGCGCGTCTCGCGTTGCCGCTCCAGCCAGTAGAACGCGCGTTCGCGGCAGCGCGCGCGCAACTCCAACGGATCGATGTCGTGGAAATCTTTGATGCCCAGGTACTTCAGCGTCTCCAACTCGATCGGAAGCCCGTGCATATCCCAGCCCGGAACAAACGGTGCGTGCTTGCCGTCGAGCAACGCGATCTTAACGAAGACGTCCTTGAGGACCATGTTTAGAAAGTGGCCCATGTGCAACTCGCCGTTAGCGTACGGCGGGCCATCATGCAGCGTCCACGCAACTCCGTGCGCGTTTGCCCGCACGCGCTCGCCGTAGACGTCGCGTTCGCGCCACCAGGCAACGCGCGCCGGCTCGCGCGCCGGCAAGTCCGCCTTCATCGGGAAGTCGGTCTTAGGGAGATTTAGGGTTTCGCGATAGTCGCGAACCGGGGTGCTGGACATGGAACGCTGCCATTTCGCTCCGTAGCGGCGCGACCCCGTCTTACGAGTGGCAAGCCGCTAACGCAAGAGTTCTCCGAGGATCTCGAAGTTGCGCGCCGCCGATGCACGCACGACGCTGCTGCGCTCGCGCAGGTGCGCGGCGAGCGCATCGTGCTCCGACATTAGTCGGTCGACGAGCGCGTCTGCGTCGGCCGGAGCCGGCGGCGCACTGCCCGGGGTCCACAGCGGCGGCAACGGATAAGCCAGGTCGTCGCACAGCGATTGCACCTTGGGATCGTACGGAATCGACAGGAATGGCACGCCATAGCTCGCTGCGAGGATGAGCGCGTGCAGCCGCATGCCGATTACGGCCCGAGCGCTTCGCAGTATCGCTGCGGCGCGTGGCAGCGGACAATCGGGTAAGAGCAGTGGCGCGCTTCTGCATCTCCGAATGATCGTCGTGGAGACTTCGGCGTCGCCGACTCCACCGATCGGCAAGAACGCCACCCGAACCCCATGTTTTGAGTAGAGGCGATCGGCCGCGCGGGCGATCGTCTCGACACCGTCCTTCAGGTTGCCGACTTTGCGCACGCTGACGATGGCGTACGGTTCGCCGCCCAAGCCCTCGGCGGCGAGATCGACGTCGGCTTCCGGCGCATCGTACAAGAACACCGGATCGGCGGTCTGCTCGACCTGCGTGTTCGGCAGCAACGATGCCAGAAGCGCGCGCGAACGCGCGTCGCGAACCGTCGCATGGCGGACGCCCTTGCAGCCTTCGCGCACGATAAAGCGCCCGAATACGTCGAGCGGCCCGATGGATTGCGCAAAGATCATCGTTGGCCGCTTCGCCTTGATGGCCTGGTGCACGATGCCGACGTAGTAGAGCAGGCTGCGCAGACTCGTCGCATTTTGCAGCAGGCCGCCGCCGCCGGAGAGAACGACGTTCGCCCGAGCGATCGCCGCGCGTACGTCGCGTGCGTTCCAGCGCGACGTTGCGTCAACGCGCAGCCGCGCCGCCGTCTCGTCCGGTTTGGCCGACAGCACGTCGATCTCGATGTACGGAAAGCGGC
>JBPYDW010000220.1:0-5004 GCA_051986335.1 Vulcanimicrobiaceae bacterium
GCGGTGCGTTGCCGCACTTAGCGGATCGAGCGCTTCGCGAATTTGCTGCATGCTAGCAGTCTAGCCCAAGAATATTTCACGTGCGCGTGAAATATTAAACTGGTATGGTGAAACGGCGAATGCGAAGAGGGCCTGGAATGTACCGTAGCGTTGATCCCAGCATCGCAGGAGTCGCCGCGCTCATCGGCGATCCGGCCCGCGCGTCGATGTTGTGCGCTCTGCTCGATGCCGACGAGCTGTCCGCGGGTGTTCTGGCGCGGCTCGGCGGCGTCGCGGCAAATGCCGCCACCGCCCACCTCAACAAACTCTTAGCCGGCGGCCTGATCTTGGTCCGCGACAGCGGCCGAAACCGTTTTTATCGCCTGTCGAGTGGGGAGGTCGCACACGCGTTGGAGGCGCTATCGGTAGTAGCCAGCCCGCCCAGAATCGTCGCCTTGGCGCAGGCCCAATCGGCCGAGCAGTTACGCCATGCTCGCTCGTGCTACGATCACTTAGCCGGGCGGCTCGGTGTAGCCGTCACCGAGGCGCTGGTGCGGCGCGGCATCATTCTGCCGGCTGCGCGCCGGGAATACGATCTAACGACGCGCGGCAACCGTTTTTTCGCGTCGCTTGGCGTCGACATCGAGGGCGCTCGCCAAACACGGCGACATTTTGCTCGCCAGTGTTTGGATTGGAGCGAACGCCGCCCGCACCTGGCAGGCGCTCTGGGCGCCGCGTTGCGCGATGCGTTCCTCGCGAAAGACTGGGTTGCCATGCGTCCGGCAACGCGCGCACTGCGGGTTACCGACGGCGGCCGTTCGGCCCTGAAATCGCTGCTGGCGATCGACGCCTGACAAAGGGAAGGCCGGTGCACGCTTGCACCGGCCCTACGCGCCGCTGGTGCCGGTCGTTACAGGGAGTTTGCCAACGCCCAGCCCTTCGGCGCGCCGATGCCGGTCACCAAGTCGTACCCGGTAACCGCACTGTAGGCGCCGTTACTGCCCGACGTAACGTCGGTGTAGTCGGTGTAGCCGCTGCTCTTGAACACGCCGTAAAGGGCGGTGTCGATCAAGCCGGACTTCGAGCCGTGCAGCTGGTTCACTTCGGCTACAAAGGCCACGAACTCCGGTGACGACCACGACGTGCCGTCAAACGCGCCGCTCGTTCCATCGTAGTAGACCACCACGTCGACGCCCGGCAGCGAAACGTCGGGAACGTTTCGACCCGAAGCGTTCACGCCGGACACGCCCGATTGGTAGCTCGGCAACGCGAAGAGCGCCGAGACACCGCCGCCCGAGGCGAAACCGTTTCCGCTATCGGTTCCGGCAGTGATGCTGGTGAGCGCGCCCGAGCTGTTGTCGGTGAAATTCACCGCACCAACCGCCGTAAAGTACGGACCGGAGGCGGGTGAGCTCACCGTTGGCGAGCCGGTTCCGCATTCGTTGCTACCCGAATCACCGGACGATGCCGAGAAGGTAATGCCTTCGGCGGCCGCCTGTTCGGCGATCGAGTTGGTTGTGTCCGCAAACGGCGTGTCCGACGTTTCGCAACCGCCAAACGACGAGTTTACCACGGTTGCAATTCCGTCGGTGACCGTTTGATTGTAGCCATCCTCGATCGATTGATCGCTCAAATCCGGGAAGTTGTACACGCGGATGTTCGCACCGGGCGCCAAGCCGCTGATCGTTTCGACGTCGAGCGCTGTTTCAACGTAGTCGCTGCTTGCAGCGTTTCCTCCGCCGTCAACCGACACGTTGGTGATCGTTCCGGTCTGCGTGATGCCGGCGGCACTAAGATAGTTGTGCACGTCGCTGGTATTGATCGGCGTATCGATCTCGACTGCGACGGTTTGACCGGCGCCATTGCATCCGTGTTGCACCGGATAGTCAAACGCCTTGGCGACGCCCGTCGCCAACCAGCCACTCGAGCCGTTCAGCGGCCCGTTATCGGCAGCGGCTCCGTTGCAGCCACCCGAAGGCGTCGGCGTTGGAGCGGGGGTTGCCGTCGGCGTCGGCGTCGGTGCCGGAGTCGGCGTTGGGGTCGGGTTGGATGTCGGAGTCGGCGTCGGCTTCGGCGTTGGCGTTGGCGTCGGCGCCGGCGTTGGCGTCGGCTTCGGCGTTGGAGTTGGCGTCGGCGCCGGTGTCGGCGTAGGCGGCGGCGTCGGTGTCGCGCTGCTGCCCGTCAGGCTGACGTCGTCGAGGAACTGCTCGGTGTAGAGGGTGCGGACACCATCACCGTGCACGCCGAAGTACAGATAGTACGTACCGCCGGCATAGGCGCTGACGTTATAGGTCTTCTGCACCCAGCCGGCCACGTTGTTGACCGTCGTGTAGAAGTTGTGCACGATGTTGCCGCCGGCATCGAGCAGGTCGGCTTCCTGCCACGCATAGGCAGTGTTGGCCTCGTCGGATAGTTGATACACCCAGAAGCTCAGCTGACCGGAGGCGGGTATCGTCACTGCTTGGCAGACGCCGGTATCGCCGTTGGGCTCTCCGCTCGTCGTGCCGCTGCGTTCGTCGTATTTTCCGCTGTGCGGATGCAACGTGACCACGCGTGCGCTGACGTTACCGCATTGGATCCATCCGTCGTTGATGCGGCCGGTCTCAAACCCGGGGTTGGTGACGAGGTTGGTTGCAAACGGCGCGATCCCGTGCGGATAGTGCCGCGATGCGAGCGTGGCGGGCACGCGGAATGCCCGGGCGAGAGCGTGGCGCTCGCCGCCGTCGGCTTGGCGGTGAACGACGATCAGATTGTTCAAGGAGACGTCGCGTACCGATGCGGCGATGGCCGTGGGCACGATAGCCGCGCGTGCGTTCATGAAGCGCTGGCCGAACTTGCCCTGATTGACCGTATGCATTTCCGTGCTGAAGAATCGCTCGACTGCGGCGCTCGGCGCGGTCGCGTCGATCAGCGTGTTGTTCGAATATTCGTGCCGTACCGTGAAGCCGGCCGCGTGCAGGGCCGCAACCACGCGTTGTTCCTGCTCGCGCGTTGGCGCGTAGTATCCATTGAACTGGGCTGGCGAGAGAAAGCGATGATAGAGTGGAGAAGTTGGACTGCTCTGCTGCATCACCAGTTGATCGAGCTCGGCTTGGTGATTATAGCGCAGCGTGACCGTGATGGTTACCGGAGCGTTAGCGGCGCGGCGCCCAAGATCGCGGAAGCTCAACGCTCCCGACGTTTGGGGAACGGCGCCGGCCGTTGCGCGCGTCGTGGACGAGGACGCAGGGTTGCTTTGGTTGGCTACGCCGTTTACCGGCGGAATCGATGAATGACCACCGCAAGCCGATAACGCGAGGCCCAGAGCGGGCAACAGCGCTATCAAGCGTGTAGATACGCGCATAGCAATCCTCCACTGCAAAAAAGCAAGGACGTTAAGGCGAACACCCGCTCGAAACCTTGGCGTGCTTTTAAAGGGGCACCGAAAATTCCCTGGGTGCCGGTGCGGCCGGCGCCTGGTGCGACGCTTGTTGGAGCTGCTAAGTTTTAGTCAAGCGGTCGAGGAGCGGTAGCCCGGCTTCGGGGCGGTGGTTTGCCGCGTCGCTTCGGCCAGCAGATCGCGTACGGTCTCGTCGCTCACCTGCGTGAAGTCGTCGTAGTGCAGACCAACGGCGCGAAACGGCTCGGGCGTGAAGAGGCACACGACCCTATCGGCAACTTCTGCGAGCTGGTCGCGCGTCTCTTCGGGCGCTACCGGGAGGGCAACGATCAATTCTTTGGGCCGTCCCTCGGCGAGTGCTTTCGCTGCGACGAACATGCTCGACCCGGTAGCCGCTCCATCGTCAACGAGCACGATCGTTTTGCCTTCAACTGCTAGCGGTGCTTTGCCGGTGCGGTAGAGTTCTTCGCGGCGGCGCAACTCGTCGGTTTCCGTCGCCAGCACGTCGAAGAATTCGTCGGTGGTGATGCGAAGCGCGCGCACTGCGTCGCGGTTCACCGCGTATGTGCCGCCACTCGCTACCGCGCCAAGCGCCAATTCGGGGTGATATGGTGCGCCGATCTTGCGCACGACGAAAGCGTCGAGCGGGAGATGCAGGGAGTGCGCGACCTCGTACGCGACCGCGACGCCCCCGCGCGGCAAACCCAAGACGAGCGCGTCGGGCATCTCGCGGAACTCGCTCAGTTGCTCGGCCAACTGCTGGCCCGCCTGAGCGCGATTCCTGAACTCCCGCATTCGTGCGCGCTTCCACGCGCTGCGGATTCGCCCTTTACGAGAAGTGCAAGATGGCTACGTGCGTCCCGCGAAGACCGTCGGCTCGGCCAGCTTTTCGACGTGAGGAAACGGCATGTCGCATACGCAGAGCGAGCGCGAAGCGGTCGCGGTGATAACCGGTTCGGCGGGCGTTGGTTGCGGTCGCGCGATTGCAAAGCGCTTTGCTCGCGATGGGTATTTCGTGGTGGTCTCCGATATCGACGACGTTCGCGGGCTGGACGTGCTTAACGCTCTGCTCGGTTCCGGCGTGCGCGCCGCGTACCGAAGCGCTGACGTTCGCGACGAGCGGCAGATCGACGAGCTCCTCGCCTTTGCTTGCGAGTGCGGCTCGCTACGCGTGCTGGTCAACAACGCATCGGCGACCTTTCACCCGGAAGATCCGCTCGGTTACTGGTCGCCGCCGCTGGAAACGGATTTGCTTGGCGCCGTGCATGCCTCGCTACGGGCGATCGAAAGGATGGCGCACGGCGGTGCCGTCGTCAACATGACGTCGATTTCCGCGCTGTGGCACGGACGCTCGCGCCGATTCGGGTCGCCGGGATACGAAGTTGCCAAGGCCGGTCTTTTGCGCTTTACGACCGCGCTGGCACCGTTTACGCGCGACCGCGACGTGCGGATCAATGCCCTAGCACCCGGTTGGATCGGCGTTCCGGAGGTACTCGACTACTACAACTCGTTGACCCCGCAAGAACGAATCGAGAACGAGGTGCCGTCACGCTTATTGACCGTCGAGCAAGTCGCCGACGCCGTGGCATACCTCGCCGGCGAAGCGACGCTCAACGGCCGGATTTTGGAGTGGCCATCGGAGGAGC
>JBPYDW010000221.1:0-4183 GCA_051986335.1 Vulcanimicrobiaceae bacterium
TCGGCGCGCAAGGGCTCTTCTTAGCCGACGAGTTGGGGCCGCTCACGCAGTCGGGGCAGAAGAGCCAAACGATTTGTCCGGGTGGGACCTATTCGATCTACGCCGTTGGTGCCGATTGGCCGGCCTACGAAGCGTCGTATCCAAACAACCTCTCGCAGCTTCCGCTCATCAAAGGCGCGCGCGGTCAAGCCGACATTACGACCAGCGACACCCTGGCGACACTGTATCCAAAATGAAACGTGTTGTTGGACTGATCGCCGCAGCGCTAATGACGGCGTGCGGCGGAGGCGGATTGCCGAACGGCTCGGTCGTGAACTCGCCGGGAAGTGGCCCCACGCAGTCGCCGACCAAACTCGTCAACGTCAAAGTTACCGTTACGATTCCGCCGCGCAGCAAGCAACACGGAATCCGGCCCAACTACATTTCGGAGAATACGCAATCGCTCGTCATCGGGCTTTCGTCGGTCGACGGCCAAGGCGTGAGCGGTGTCAATCCGACGACGATCAACACTTCACCGCATTCTCATGGGTGCAAAGCTGGATCCACGGGAACCGTCTGTACCGCGACCACGTCCGGATCTCCCGGTGACGACGTTTTTGCGGTGACGACGTATGCCGACGCGAACGCCGCAGGCGCGGTGCTCTCATCCGGAACGGTCGAGGCGAAAATCTCCGGAGGCGGAAGCGGCGTGCAGATCAGCAATCAGCTGTCGCTAACGCTTAACGGCATCATCGCGTCGCTGCAGCTCTCGCTTTCGCCCAACGGCGCCAAACGCGGCGATCCGATGAAAGCGAACGTCACCTTAAGCGCGTTTGATGCAACCGGCGCACAGATCGTTGGACCGAGCAATTTCGCGGCGCCGATTGCGCTGACCATCCAAGGCGACCCAGGTCGCGCCTTCGCTTTCCACGACGCTGCACGATCCGGTGCCTCGCTCCTGATCGTCAAACCGACCTCGGGCATAACGCTGAACTATAACGGCAACCCGCAAGCCACGTCGATCTCGGTTCAGGCGAGCGTCAACGGCCCAAGCTCGATCAATAGGACCGCCAACTTTACGATCCACGGCAAGCGGCCGCCGCCGCCGGTGGGCACGATCTATGCGCTAAACGTCGGCACGAGCTACGGGCAATCCGCCACGGTTACCGAGTACAGCGGCACGGCAAAAGGAAATGCAAAGCCCGAGCGCACGTTGCAGCTCGACTCAAAGCTTTACGCGCGCGACATCGCGGTCGACTCGAAGGGCAATCTCTACGTCGGTTACTTTGACAGCCCGACCGGCTTCTCGATCTCGAACGGCACGCCGGATCCAGGAAACGAGATCGCGATCTATGCACCGGGCGCCAGCGGCAGTTCGCAGCCGAGTGGTTATATTACCGCGGATCCCAGCACGAAAACGGAGGTCTTCCCGCTGTACATGGCGTTCAACTCCGCCGGCGATTTGGTGACGTACGGGGCGACGAACGTCGATGGAAACAACGGAAATGATGCCGTGCTTATCTACACGCCCGGGAGCAACGGGGCCGTGGCACCGGCGAACGCGTGGGCCTTTTATACGCCGACGCTGCGCTATGCCGGCCCAACCGGACTCGCGCTGGACTCCAGCGGAAACTTCTACGTCAACGGTGCACTGCACTCGACCCTCGGGCCCGCGTATGGACTTTATGTCACGCCGGCTTCGGATTACAACAATCCGGCCGTGACGCCGTCGCGCACGATAGCGTGGAACCCGACCACGGGACTGCGGCCGGGGTACACGAGCAACGTCGCGCTGAATCAAAGCGGTGAGATTTTCATCGCCAACTCGCTCTACACGGCCAGCGGATATCCGCCGTGCCAAGGAGCAGCGAACGTCTACGCGTCGGGCGCGGGAGGGAGCGGCAGCGGCGGGCAGCCGTTGAAGATCCTGACGCTCGAAACCGTTCTCACCTCGAACTCGGCGTGCGTGTCGCTGTCCAATTTCCTCGAGGCGTTCTTCCCGACGATTACGTTTTACGGCACGACCCTGTTCGTCGTCGACGATTTTAACAACGCGATCGATGCATTCCCCTCGACCGGAACCGGAAAAGTCAATCCAAGCCTGCGCATCGTGGGCTCTTCGACTGGGTTGAACGCGCCGATCGCAGTCGTCGTTACAGCACAGACTTCCGGGCTGGCCAAGGCCGGCGCGGCAAATTCCCAGTGAGCCACTATATCCCCACCATACCAGTGACTTACAAACACTCTACATAGAGGAACAAAAGGATAATGAGAAACATTCTCGCTACCCTCGCCATGGCGGCAGTGCCGGCGCTGCTGATCAGCGCTTGCAGCGGCAACGCCTCGGGCCCGGGTGTCTCGTCGGTACCGAATGTACCGCTCTCTAGAGCAAATCACGGCATCCGCCCGAACGATACGGGGGCTGACTTGGAGGCGGGCGGCGCAACGTTCCCCGCCTATGGATACAATCTCGGCTCGCAGCCGGTTGGGTCGGGCCTCAGCGGCGCTCGGCCGGGTCCCGGCGCCGGTTCGCTCTTCGCTAAGTACGGCGGAACGGGAACGATCTATTACTGTCTAACGGGCAGCGGCTTCGGACGCGCTGAATTCGAAGCAAATAATGGCACCGCTACAAAAGCCTGTGCGGCGCTCGGTGCTAACCCCGTCGGCTTCGGCGCTCGTCAAGATCCGCTCGACTTCGCCGGCAGCGACGTTGCGATGGCCTCGACCGAATGCTGCGCCACCGGCACCACCTACTACAACGGCCGCATTGCGACTTCACCTTCCTACGGCCAGCCTTTTGAGTGGCCGTCGATCGGCGGCCCGATCGTTTTCCCATACGTCCAGTCAAACTTTCACACAGCGAAGACGATCAAACTCTCGACTTGGACCTACTGCGCGATCAGCAACGGCACGATCGGCAATTGGAACGACGCTGCCATCACTAAAGACAACGGCGGATCGGTAACCGGCGGCGCGTCGCAGCCGATCACCTTCTACTATCGCTCCGATAAGAGCGGCACGTCCTACCTCTTCACCAACCACCTCGAAGGCGCGTGCAACCGAACCTTCCCTGCACCATATAACAAGGCGCCGTACGGGACAGCCAGCCGCAGCGCGGCCTGGAGTTTCGGCGTCAACCAGCTGTGGCCGGGACCGAACGGCAAACAAGCCAGCGGCAGCACCTTCGTCGGCGCAAGCGGTAATCCGGGCGTCGTCGCGGGAATCCAAGGGACTCCCTTCGGCACCGGCTACGCCGAAGGGGCATGGGCGGCTGCGGCGTCGGCTCCGAAGGTCGCTCAATCCATGCTGCAAGACAGCGCTTACAGCAGCGCGTTCGTCAGCCCGACCAACACGGGTTCAGTCGCGGCGGCATTAGCGAAGGTCGTCGCGGGCAACATCACATACGGCGGCGGCAGCGACGGAAATCCCCTGGGCGGGACCACCCCGTATTGCCAACTCTACCTCAACCCGAACCTCTGGCAGCTTCCGCCGAAGGGAGCCTATCCGGTCGTCGGCGTCAGCTACCTACTCTTTTACGGCAACAATCAGGGCGTACACGTGACGGATAAAGTGAAACTCGTCAAGTTCATGGTGTCGAAGTCGGCAACGACAATCATCAAGGGGCTTGAATATGCCCCGACCTCGGCTTCCATTCACACCGCGGTCCTGACCGCGCTGAACGGTGGTAAAGGTCACAGCGCCTGTCTCAAGTAGAACCAAGAACGCACGTTTACGCGCGCCGCAGCAATGCGGCGCGCGTAACGCGCTCTCAATCAGAATATGCAAAGAATTTTTAGCACAACCGTTTTGATTTTCGTCTTTGCCGGCTGCGGCGCGTCGAGCTCCTCGAGCGCGATTCCCGCTGCGCAATCCGCCAAAGTGCGCTACATCGACGGCGCGCCGGTGCTGGAGACGCTGATCAACGGCGTACCGCAAAGCCTCGGCACCAACGTCTATTTGCAGCTCGATACCACAACGGTCGTCTCGCTATTCAACTACGGCACTGCCAGCTCGTTCATGCCGACGCCGCCCGGAACGCATTCGCTCTTTGCGCGCAATACCGAAGGCTTTTTCGTGGGACCGCTCAAAACGGCGGCGCTGAGCCCCGGCAAGCGTTACACGCTGATCGTCGTCGGCAGCTATCCGCATTACCGAGTGCTGACCTTCGAGGAACCTGGGTTTTCCAATACCGCGGCGATCTCGC
>JBPYDW010000222.1:0-4962 GCA_051986335.1 Vulcanimicrobiaceae bacterium
TTGAGGATTGGATCGACCAGGGCACCGAGCCAGTTCGACCAGCGTCCGCGCAGATCCGGAATCCACGAAAGCACGGCGTAGACGATGAGGATGATAACGTAGATCTGCACGATCCAACCCAGGATCAGCGCAAGTTGACAGGAGATGGCGTTCACGACGCCTGGGCGATTCTACGGCAGCGCGGCTAGGACATCTGAGGGCACGCCGTCCAGATACGGCGCCGGATCGATCGGCTGCCCGTCCTTCATCAGTTGATAATGCAGGTGCGGCCCGGTTGAAAAGCCGCTGTCGCCGACGAGCGCGATTGCCTCGCTCTTGAATACTTTCTGCCCTTGCGCTACGTCGATGCGCGAGAGGTGCGCGTACCAGGTTTGATATCCGTTACCGTGGTCGATGATGACCTTTTGGCCGTAGGACCCGTCCCAGCCGGCAAACGTAACGACGCCGGCAGCGGTCGCTCGGACTGTCTGTCCGTAGCTAGCACCCAGATCAACGCCTTCGTGAAACTCGACGTCGGGGGAGGTGCGATAGCAGAAGCAACCGACGACCGGCGCGCCGGCAACAGGGTCGATCGATGGAATTTCTGCCAGGGCACGGACGCGTGCCAGATCGGCCAAGTGGCGCATGTTCAGCACGTGCATCGTAAGCGTCCGCAGGCTGTCCGACTGGGCCGTCGTCGCGGCCGACGCAACGGCCAGCTCGTCCAAATGCTCGCGCACCGTCGACATATTGCTCCGATCGGAGACCCACGACGTGTTCTGAACCGCAGACGGCGTTGCCGCCGGCTGATGGACGCCAATCAACTGGGCAATCTGCTTGTTTTGACTTTGAACGTGCAGCAGTTGGCGACGCAGCTGATCGGCTTGGCGGTCGATTTGGGCCAGTGCCGCGCTTTCCTGAGAGGTTTGATTCTGGAAGTCCATCATCGCCGCATGCGCGCGAGCGACTTGGAATGCGCCCAAGCCGAAGCAGCCCACAGCGATAAGCGCCGCCAAGGCGACGGTGCCGAGGATGCGCCGGCGGGTCATCTCGAACCGGTGCACCCGGTCTCCGCGCAGCGGCACGATCTTAACGTAGTACTTGTCTTTCAGCTTTATCATCTAAACCTTTGACTGGCGCGCTGCAGCGATTGCGCGCAGTTCCTCTTCAGAGGCTTCGGAAAGCGGCCGGAACCCTTCCACCGCCTTGCCAAACGTCCGAGTGTCGGTTCGCGAGTAGATGCTAGAGACAACTACGCCGTCACCCTCCCGGCTTAGGAGTGCTAAGGCATACGATAGTTCGGCTCCCGTATCAAAGGCATCGAAGCGAACAAACCCGATACGGGAAACGTCTGTCCGCGCCAGGTCGTCGAGTTCGCGAATACGCAAGCTCACCCTCTCGTGATCTCCCGACAATTGGCTGAGCCCATCCTCGAGCGACGAGAGGCGACCGCTAGCCGCACCCGCGTTTCCGCCGAGTGCCTCATCGTGAACGCGAAGCAACGCTCGCAACGACCGCAGTGCGGGCGCGACTACCATAAAATGGTAGGTCGTCACCGCAAGCACTGCCGCAACAATGACCGCGAGCGCGAAAATAAGTTCAACGTTCGTCATAATAAAAGCACCACGACGGAAGTCAGGTGGCTCGCGGCACCCGTAACGGGTCGCTTACCGTTGCTCCCTTCCGGGCCTGGCGGGGTTCACGAAGTTACGCCGCGCGAGGCCCAACCCCCGCCATGGCCCGGACATCATAGCACGGCCGCGGTTGAGCAAGCCAAGCAGCCGAAGTCGGAGCCGCATGCGTTTGATAAATAAAAGAGGGCGCGGGAAAAGGGGAGCCGCCATCGGCATCACAAGAACCCGCCCGACTCGAATCTCCAGGAGAAACCACGTGTACGTCCGCCAACTGCTCGCCGCTACGGCAGCGATCGCTTTACTTCAAACCGTTCCCGCGTCGGCGCAGACCACCGCTCCCGACGGTCTGGTGTGGAATCTAACGCCGGCGCAAATCGCCAGTACGTGCGACGCGGCGATCAAGACCGCCGACGGACAGATCAAGGCGATACTCGCCAGCCATTCTGCCCGCACGTTCGATACCGTCATCCTTCCTCTCGAAAATGCCGGCTCCGACCTCAACGACAGTACGGCCGCAGCGCAGTTTCTCTCGATCGTCGCCGTCGACAAGTCCGTCCGCGACGCGTCCAACGATTGCCAAACGAAGATCAACTCATTTCTCACCGACGTTAGCGCTAATCCAGCCCTCGAAAACGCCGTTGCCGTTGCGGTGAAGTCCAATACAGCCACGACGATCTACGACAAGAAACTCGGCGCCCTCTGGCAGACCGCGCTCGTCCGGTCCGGAGCGGCGCTCAATTCGGCCGACCGCGCCGAGTTCGTCAAGCTCTCCGACCAGCTCAACGACCTCGAGATCAAGTTCGCCACCAACTTATCCGAAGACGCCACCACAATCACGCTGACCAAGGCGCAGATCGCCGGCGTGCCCGCCGACATCGTGGCCGGCTTCAAGCCCGGCCCGAACGGAACGTTCATCGTCCCGGTCAACGAGTCGACCGCAAACGTCGTTACGTATGCTACCGATGAAAGCGCGCGTAAGGCGTTCTATTTCGCGTACAACAATCGCGCGGCGGCCGCAAACGTTCCGCTTCTCCAACAGGCGATCGCCATCCGCGACCGGCTCGCTCACCTGATGGGCTACGAGAACTGGGCAGCGTACGTGCTCGCGGATCGCATGGCCGCATCACCCGCGCGCGTAGAAAAATTTCTGACCGGTCTCGACGGTCAGATTCTGCCCAAGGCGCGTGAGGAGATCGGGGTGTTGCAGTCGCTCAAGGTCACCGAGACGGGCGACTCCAGTGCGACGCTGCACCCGTGGGACGTCGGTCACTACGACAACATCCTCAACAAGACGAAGTATGCCGTCGACACCGATGCGATTCGCCAGTACTTCCCGGTGCAGCACACCATCGATTCGGTGCTCAACATCTACCACACGTTACTTGGGGTGAACTTCACCCAAGTCTCCAACCCAGTAGCCTGGGCACCCGACGTGCTCGAGTATAGCGTGACCGATTCCGCCAGCGGCAAGCTGCTCGGCTACACCTACTTCGATCTCTATCCGCGGCCGGGGAAGTTCGAGCACTTTGAGAACGTGCCGATCGTTCCGTTCCGCACGACGGCGGATGGAACGCGCGTTCCGGTCTCGGCAATCGTCGGCAACTGGCCACGCCCGGCGCCCGGCCAACCGGCGCTGCTCAGCCACGACGACGTCGTGACGTTCTTCCACGAGTTCGGGCACGACATGGCGGCACTGCTCGCCACCGCGCCGTACGAGACCCTCTCCGCGGGCTTCCGCGAAGACTTCGTTGAGGCGCCCTCGCAGATGCTGGAAAACTTCGTCTGGCAGCCGTCCGTCCTCAAGCAGATCTCCTCGAACTGGAAGACCGGACAGCCGCTGCCCGACGACATGATCGCCAAGCTGATCGCCGCGAAGCACGTCGACTACGCCTATTTCACGACGCGGCAGATCATGCTGGCCGACGTCGACATGGCCTATCATACCTCGGGGCCGCACGTCGATACGACGGCGGTCTGGGCACGCATCGCGCAGAGCGAAACGCCGATGCCGATGGTTGCCGGAATCCATCCGCAAGCGTCGTTCGGGCATATCATGGGCGGCTACGATGCCGGCTACTACGGCTATCTCTGGTCGAAGGTGTACGCCCAAGACATGTTCACCGCGTTTTTGGACGGTGGTCTGGAGAATCCGGCGGTCGGCGCGCGTTACCGGCAGACGATCCTGCAACCGGCGCGCACGATCGAGCCCGATCAGGAAGTAACCAACTTCCTGGGGCGCCCGATGAGCCCCGACGCGTTTTACGGCGATTTCGGCATCACCGCCGCGCAGCATTAGGCGCGGCGGCTGCCCTACTGTGCTTTGCTGAAGTCCGGCGGAATGGAGAACAGCGCGGTAGCGTCATCCGCGCTGAGAAACTTCACGTTGCCGCGCTCGGTCACGATGCTGCCGCGGCCCTGTTGACTCCCGCCCGACATCACCGAGTACATCACTAAGCGATCGCTCATCGCCGAGTAGTTGGCGGCACCGCTGCCGTGCACGCTTACGTGCGGTCTGCAGCCGCCGCTGGTCGAGGTCGACGGTGCCACGAAACTTCCCATCATCGGGGGCGGCGCCTGTATCGACTTCACCTTCGGGATATCGATGCTCGAGATGTAGTTTTCCATGCTCATCTTGAAGTCGCCGTTCTTGCACGAGCCGGTCGCATTCGTCATCGAGAATTCACCGCTGGACGAGTGGCCGGTGGTCGCAATGCCGTCGAAGTCCTTCGGGCCGAGGTCGGTGGAGTTCCAGGTGATGCTGGCATCGCCGGTGCCGGGCTCCTCCGCTTTCGGGGTGCCTGCGTATGAAGTCGGGCCTGACATCGCCGGCGCCGTCGTCTTAACCGACTCGCAATCGGGCGCTATCGAGTAGGTTTTCTTCGCCAAGTCGAGGGTGATGAACTGATGCTGATCGCACTTGGCGATCGTTGCAGTCTGGCCGGCGACGTCGTCAATGCGCTCCCAGCCGTTGTAGTAGGCGTAACGCGTGATGTGCCCGGTCATAATGCTGCGCGCTTGATCCATGGCGTTCTGCACGCTCGCAAACATGCCGTGGTGCTGTTTCGGAGCCGACGACAACGCGGTTTGATAGTCCTGGTCGAACGAACCCGGTGGCGGCGCAGTCGCCGAGCCGGCTACGATACGCGTTACCTCGTCGTACTGCAACCCCGCCGTTGCGGGATTTGCGGCTCGGCCGGGCAGCGCGGCGAGTGAAATTCCGACGAGACCAATGGTGATGAGGCCAGCAGCCAGACGACTTCTGAACATGGTCCACCTCCGCAAGCGAGCTACCACGGCTGGGATTGCCCTCCCTTTAGCGAAGCATCGCGGCATGACCGAAGTACGGGTC
>JBPYDW010000223.1:0-2590 GCA_051986335.1 Vulcanimicrobiaceae bacterium
GGACATCCGACCGAGATCGATCACATCAACGGCGCCGTCGTTGCAGCCGGTCGCCGTGCCGGCGTTCCCACGCCCTACAACGACGCGATGGTTCGCCTGATCAAGGCGAAGGAAGCGCTGCTCGCGCAGACTGCGAAATAGCTACACTTGCGGCTTCAGCTGAAGCAAGCGGATTCCGCCGTCGTGCACGGTGATCTCGATGCCTTGCGAGGTGGCGGCTGCTCCTCCAACCTGGCCGTCGATCGTCTCCGACGTTCCCGAGGACGTACCGCGCAGTCCGAAATCGGTGAAGATCGTCCCCCGATCGGTGTGCATGCGGACGGAAAAATGCGCGGTCGCATTGATCCACACTTCGACGTCGCCTTTAGCCGAAGAAAAGTGTAATATTCCGGGCCATTGCGTCGCTCCCATGAACACGGTAACGTCGCCCGAGCCGCTGCTCGCCTGCGCATACCCCGGCACCATGACCTTTACCTCGCCATGGTTCGTGCTGGCATTCACCGCGCCGGTGATGTCGGTGACGTTTACGTCCCCCTCGCCGTTGACGACGGTCAGCGCAACGCGATCGGGAACGCGCACCAGCAGAGCGGCGGCATCTTCGCCGGCAACGACGTGCAAATCACGGCCTTTGAAGGAAGCCGGTGCCGGCGGAGCCGGCGTGACGTTGGGCTTGGCCAGAAACTGCACGCTGTAGCGATCTTGCGGGTCGCCTTCGATCGGCTTGTAGACGTTGATTTGCGCTTGCGGGGAGCCGACGTACATGCGCGACAACGGCGGCAAGGTGCCGGAGAGGTGCGCGTACGCCTTCAGCTGCGAACCGCAGCCCGGGAGAAGAAGCAGAAGAAGGCCGCACGCGAGCCTCGGCGAGGACGCCACCGTCGAGGGCGCTCTTGGCATTCGGGACGCTACTGAGCCGCCGATAGGCCGGCGGCGAGCTGTAGCCGGCCGAGAAGTTCGCGCGTGTGGACCGACTCGACGTGGTCGTAGGCACGCGAGGCTTCCAGCGCCAGATTCTCCAGCAAATCCACTTCGTCGGGATCGATTTGCGAGCCGTTGCGATGCGGCCCGTACAGCGTGAAGGCGACGAGCTCGTGCCGCACCAGCACGGGCACCGCAAGGACGAAGGCGCCTACGAACGGCGCATCGGCGTGCTCGCGCAAATCGTCGAGCCAGACGATGCGTTCTTCAGCTTGCAAGAATCTGACTAAACTGTCGTTGCGCTCGAAGCTCGGCGGCGACGCAGAAGCCTCCAATGCGGTCGCCGTCCGATCGAACTGCGACGTGTCGGCGTCCTTGCGGTAGAGGGCGGCGCCTACCAGATCCAGCGTGTGCGCGGGTTCGCGCGTGAGATCGTCGGCGATCGTCCGCTCGTCGCTGGCATACGGCAGCGCGCGCGCAACCCGTCGCAGGTGCTCTTCGGCTTTGTGCCGCCGGCGGAAAAGAACCACGTCGACGCCCCGTTCGATGACCCGGTTGATGCGATCGAGCAAAAACCCGATTGCGATGGTGGCAAAGAGCGAGATCGTCAACGTGAGGTGGGTGTTGGCGATCACCAACCCCGACGCCCAATCCAGCAGCGAGACGAAGGCGATGACCAGCACCGAAAGAAGGCCGTAGACGACAGCGCGGTTTAGCACGAAGTTGAAATCGATGACCCGGTGCCGCAACACCGCGTAGGCGACAGCGATCGGCATTATTACCGCGGCCCACTGCACGGTGTAGGTGATGGAGTCGGGCAGGTTCGGTATGAAATAGACGGCATACGCGATGAACGAGAGCAACGTGCCGACGATCAGGAAACCGAAACGCTGGCGAATCCGTGGCTCGGCAGCCTTATAGTTTTTCGCCAGGATCAGCGCCGCCAGACCGAAGGCGATGAGCGGCAGGACGTTGTTCATGAAGTCCGCATAGGGTGCCGGAATCCCTCCGCTGCGCTGCTGATGGAGCCAACCAGCGACGTATACCGCGAACGAGAGAAGGAGCAGCACCCATACCGCCGCGTCAATTCTTTTGCGCCAACCGGTAATCTCGTTATTAGGAAAACGCAGGACGAACGGCAGCAGCAGCATGACCGACCAACTGCCAAAGACCACCTGCAGTACGAAGTTCATCACTTCGAATACCGGCGGAGGCAGGATGTGCGCGTAGTACGCGTCCGGCGGCAGCGTTCCGAAGTAGCCCACCGCAAAGATGTAAAACGACCACGTCATAATCCCGGGGCGCAGGAACACGAGTAGGAATGCGACGACGAGGAAGATCGTCGGTGGAATCATCGCCAGCAGCCCGGTGATCCGCTGCCAGGTACCAAATCCCTGGACGGGCGCGGCGGTGAGCACCACGCTTCGTACGTGCCCATCGCGTTGGAACTCGAACGTGCCGCGGTCGGTGGCGAGCGGAAACCCGACCGTGAGCCACTCCGGCGTATCGTACGGTTTCATAACGAGGACGTCTCCAGCACGTACACCCGCTTTCGCAGCCGACGACCCCGGATCGACGCCGGCTACAACCGCGCTGCGATCCAGGCGGCATCCGTACGTCCCGTCACCCCACCTTTCGAGGAAATTGACGTGCCAGGCCGGCGGATAGTAGA
>JBPYDW010000224.1:0-3667 GCA_051986335.1 Vulcanimicrobiaceae bacterium
ACGCGATCGTCGGGGCACAGGCCGCTCTTCACGCGCATCTCGGTTACATCGCGGCGGTGATTATCGGAATGATCGCCACAACTGCGGGCCGTTGGATCATCGATGAGGCCTGTCTTGTCGTTCCCAAGCAGCTCGTCCGCGGCGAGTTCTTCATGACCGCCGCGGCCTTGACCGGGATTGTCTACGTTATTTGCGACGGGGGGTTGGGGTTATCGCTGCTCGTTTCGACGGTGATCGCATTTCTCGCCGGTTTCGGTTTCCGCCTCATCGCCCAGACCTTGGGCTGGGAAGAGTGGGAGCCATGGGAACCCGAGAAAACGCCAGAAAAGGCTCGCAAGACGTTGGGCGAGGGACTGCGCGCCGAGTTCGACCCCGAAAAATAACGGGCCGTTTCCTGGTTCAGGTTTTAATGAGTTTCAGCTCGACCGTATAGCGATTAATACTCAGCCGTGGCACGAAGGTAAACTCCTCGTCGACCAGGACCGGCATTTTTATGCGGGGATCAAAGACGATGCCCGCCTTTTGATTGACGGTAATATATCGGCCACCTTGCTGCTTCAATGCGCCCTCCGATTGGACGAGGATGACGGGCTGGCCCTTGGGCACGTGCCCCTTTCCTTGCAGCGAGTACGAACCATTCCAAGTGTTGACTTGTCCGGCGAATCCGCTCGTTGCGCCTGGAAGGAACGTCGCGCGAACGTTATACTTCTGCTGCCAACTTGCCGTCGGGCTGGCCGACAGCGCACTGAAGTAGTGCCGCCCGAACAGCGGAACGATGGCGATTTGGATTGGCGATATAGCATTCGGAGGCTGCGCGCAGGTGACACCGCCGTTTGGATGCACCTCGCAGGTATAGCTCTGTCTGGGGCGGACGGTGTTCCACCACTCGTCGGTCGCGGTCACGGTCATGCCGCCGTCTGCCGCGAGGCCGACGAAATCGATGGTCGTGGTGCCCGTGCCGTTGCCCGATTCCGTGGCCTTGGTGTTATATCCGAATCGGTAGACGAGGTGGCGAACCGCCGGCAATCCCGCAGCCCCCGCGCCCGGTGGGGCCGCCGCACCTGGAGCCGCGGTCTGTTGCGACAACGCGGGCGCCGCAAGCATCGCGGTGACGATGAAGGTTACCGGTAGCAGCTTCTTCATAACAATTTCCCCGCACCTAAAGGTTCTCTTGATGATAGCACGTGGGGGTCATAAGCTGAAGACGAAGAGCGTCGGCTTTCCCGTGACCTTCCAGGCGACGAAGGACGTATTGCCGGCCGCCGCCGCAACGTACTGTTTTCCGCCCCCACGATACGTGATGATGCCGCCCGCGGCCGCGTTGTTCGTGTCGTACCGGTAGAGAATCTTGCCACTGCCGGCATCGAGGCCCAAGAGATTCCCGTTCAGATCGCCGGTGAATAGAACGCCGCCCGCGGTCGGCGTCAGCGCCGCAACCATCGGCGTCGCCATTTTGACGTGCCAGCGCGCCGTGCCGGTTGTCGGGTCGATCGCCGTTGTCCATCCGTAGGCCTTACTCATTGGGTCAGGTACCGGAATGCCGCCGCCGAAGGCGGCCGCGCCGGATTCGGCCTTTGCTGCTCCCGTCGCGATGTTCGTGATGCTCGCGAGCTTCGTCAGCTTAACCGTTGTGCACCAATCGACCGAGTTTACGTAGACGAGGCGCGTTCGCGGATCCCACGCCGCGCCGTTCCATTCGCTGCCTCCGAATGCGCCGGGGCAGTAACGCGTCCCCGACGTCGTGATCGGCGCGGACGTGTTGGCAACCGTGGTGGTTGCGGTCTTGCTCAGGAGTTTACCGTCGGCGAGATCGACCAAGTGCACGAAGCCGTCCTTACTGGTGGCCGCGAGAACGCCTTTGCCCCCAGCGACATAGAACTCAGCGCTGCCGGTCGCATCCCAATCGTGATAGTCATTCGGCTGTGTCTGATACGACCAGCGCAGCTTTCCGGAGCTCGCATCGAGTGCAACGATGCCAGTGCTGAACTCATTTGCGCCTGGCCGCACCGACTTGTTGAAATCGGGGCCAGGGTTTCCGACCGGAACGAAGATCGTGCCGGTTTTGGGATCCAACGTAAAGTACGTCCACACGCCGCCGCCGGTGCGCGACTGATTCGCCGATCTAATCGTCGAGAACGACCAGACCTTCGTCCCATCGCTTACGCGATACGCTGCGACCTGCCCTCTCACGCCGACGTCGCCGCCGGCAAATCCCATGAAGACCAGGTCGTGCCAGATCAAAGGCGCGGCCATCGCAGAAGCGCCGCTGCTCGAGTCCATGATCTTGCGATTCCAGAGCAGATCGCCGGTTTTGATGTCAAGCGCTATGAGATGACCGTCGGTCGTTCCGCGAACTACGCGTCCGCCGCCGATCGCGACGCCCTTGTTATTCGCACCTGCCGCGATATCGGTCGGGTTGTACTGGTAACTCCAAATCTTCGCGCAGGTAGCGCCGTCGATCGCGAACGTACCGCTGGTCGTCGTCACGTAGAGGGTGCCGTTATACACAACGGGGCTCGCTTCGAACGATCCCGGCGCAGAAAGTTCGACCGAGCAGACCGGTTTGAGGTGCGTTACGTTCGCGGTGGTAATTTCTGCGAGTGTCGAATAACGCGCGCCGCGGTAATCTCTTCCGTACATCAGCCAGTCGCTCGCGTCTGAACCGGCAGCGTCGAGCTCTTCTTGAGAGGGAACGCTGGTTGACGGCTGTTTGACGATCATCGGTCCCATCGTCGCAAGCGGAGCGGCTGCCGCGCCCGATGCACCGGGTGCAGCTGCGGGAATGATGCGTGTAGTATCGTAACTCCCAGCGATCGGCGAGGGTCCGGCAGGAAAACCGTTTTGCTGAAGGATGAAAGCGACCGCCGCGAGCGATTGCGCGGTCGTGAGCGTGCCGGGCGCATTGAGCGGCATTTGGGTGTGAATCGTCGACCAGAGCGCACTTAGCGGCTTGCCGCGATATCGCAGAAAGAATTGATTTCCGACCAGCGCCGGCCCGGCGCCGCCCTGAAGTTTAGCCCCGTGACAGACCGCGCACTTTTGAGCGAATACCGCCTTGCCCTGCGCGGCTTGGCTGATCGAATACCAGTCGTCACCAACCGCGCCGGCCACTGACTTCGCGGTGGCTGCAGCGCTCGGGGATGCGCCGGCCGCCGCGGAGTGCGATGCATTGCTGCAGGCCGCGAGCACGAGCGGAATCGCTAATGTGAGGAGCGCGTTTATGCGGATCATTTCGCCTCCGGCTTGTAGGCCTGGTAGGGGTAACCCGCGTCGTGGAGCTTGCGGATGCGCGTGAGAACCTGCGGGCGAGGATCGACGAAAACGTTTACCAGCGGCCAAATGCCGCCGTAGCGTTCCTCGTCCGCGAGATATGTTTCGATGTTCACCTGGTCCATGAGCCTGCGCCCGATCGCATTGATCAACAGGCCGCGAAATCCGTTCGGCGCGAGCGTCGCGCCGTAGCGGTCGCGCGAATAGGTGCGTACGCGCTCCAGCGGGTTACGAAGCCACTTCATCGAGGAGATGTAAGTGAGCAGCATCTCGTTCCAGACGGCCGTCTGGTTAAGTCGAATGGCGCCGAGCTCGTGCCCAAGTATAAACGAGATGACGTCCATTGTTTTTTCATCGTTAATGTCGAAGATGATTTGATGGAGAACGATATAGTTTT
>JBPYDW010000225.1:0-3052 GCA_051986335.1 Vulcanimicrobiaceae bacterium
GAGCTCTTGCAAGGTTCGCAGATCATGCAATCGCATCGCGAGTGCGGCCGCGTTCAGGATCCGTACTCGTTTCGTTGCATTCCGGTCGTCCACGGCGCCGTGCGCGATACCGTGGAGGGCGCGCGGCGGACGACCGAAATTGAGGCGATCTCGGTTACCGACAATCCGCTGGTGTTTCCCGACGACGGCGTGTTCCTGAGCGGCGGCAACTTCCATGGTGAGCCGGTTGCCCTCGCCGCCGATTATCTCAAGATCGCCTTGGCCGAGATCGCGTCGATTAGCGAACGCCGCCTGTACCTGTTACTCAACGCCGAAGACCGCGATTTGCCCCTTTTTCTCACCGGGCGTTCCGGTCTGCAATCCGGTTTGATGATCGTGCAGTACACGGCGGCAGCGCTCGTCAACGACAACAAAGGCTTGGCGTGGCCGAGCAGCGTGGACTCAATACCAACCTCAGCCGGGCAAGAGGATCACGTGTCGATGGGGATGACGTCGGCAAACAATTTGGTTCGAGTGTTGGACAACGTCGAGGGTGCGCTGGCCTGCGAACTCTTAGGTGCGCTTACGGCCACCGACTTTCGTCGGCCGTTGAAATCGGGCGTCGGCACCCAGGCCGCATACGATGCGTCGCGCAAAACGATCGCTGCCTGGACCGACGATCGTGTGCCGGCTCCGGATATTGAAGCCGGACGCGAACTGATTGCATCGGGTAAGCTGGTGCACGCGGCCGAAGCCGCGATTGGATCGCGGCTTCAGCGTTAGGCCGGCTTACGCTTCTTCGGCGAGAATCGCGTACAAGTCGCGGCGAACGCGTTCGAGAATCTCGACGGCGCGCTGCAACGTCGCCAGATCGCCGGTGCGGCCGATCTGCTTGACGGCGTCCCGGACGCCGTGGAACGCGCGCATGCCGCGTGTCATCAGCTCGACGAACTCAACGCGGTCGCCGCCGTTTTCCTCGGTGGTCTCGCGCGCCTCGCGATGCTTGCGCAGATGCTCGCTGCCCTTATCGGTTATGGTGTAGATGCGCTTGCCGCCCTCGTCGGCGCCGCGAATGAACTCTTCGTCCTCGAGCATTTGCAGCGCGGGGTAGATCGATCCCGGGCTGGGCCGATAGCCGCGTTTTTGCTCGATCGCCAGCATGACATCGTAGCCGTGCCGCGGTCCCTCGGCGAGGACGGAAAGAATTTCGAACTTCACGCTGCCGCGTTCGCTGGGGCCGAATCCAAAGGCGAAGGCACCCATGTGCCCCCATCTGCCGCGGCGCATCCCGTGATGCCAACTGAACATGACTTCTCCTCGTGGTGGTGGGTCGTAGCTCGAGCTTATCCGATATATCGCGTAACTGTCAAGATACTACGCCACGGTCCGGAGGGCTGGGGTGCGCGGACGCCAACTCTGGGCCCATGACCTCGACGCTCTCCGGGCCGCGCACGGTGCGCGCGCCACGCGGCACGGGCCTGTCGGCGCAGGCCTGGCCCCAGGAAGCCGCCCTGCGCATGCTCATGAACAACCTCGATCCGGACGTGGCCGAGCGGCCCGACGACTTGGTCGTCTACGGCGGGAACGGCCGAGCGGCACGTTCCTGGGCGGCGTTCGATGCAATCGTCCGTTCGTTGCGGCGGCTGCGGAACGACGAGACGCTGATCGTGCAGAGCGGTAAACCCGTGGCCATTTGGAAAACGCATGCGCGCGCGCCGCGCGTGCTCATTGCCAACGCAAATCTCGTGCCGAAGTGGGCCGATTGGGAGACGTTCCGCGCGCTGGAAGCGCAAGGTTTGACGATGTACGGTCAGATGACGGCCGGTTCGTGGATCTACATCGGCACGCAGGGTATCGTCCAGGGAACGTACGAGACGTTTGCCGAGTTGGCGCGCCAACATTTTGGTGGAACGCTGAAAGGTCGCGTCTGCTTGACTGCCGGTATCGGCGGCATGGGCGGTGCGCAGCCGTTGGCGATCACCATGACCGGTGGCGTTGCATTGGTGATCGATGTTGACCGCGCCCGCTTGGAGCGGCGCCGGGAGTTGCGCTACCTCGACAGAGTTGCGGACTCACGCGAGACGGCATTGCGCGAAGTCGAACGCGCAAAGACCAACGGTGAGGCGCTTTCCATTGGTTACGAAGGCAACGCGGGGGTCGAGTTTGCGGCGCTCTATGCAAGTGGATTTCGGCCCGACGCGGTAACCGATCAGACGTCGGCGCACGACATGCTCAACGGCTACGTGCCGGCCGGACTGACGCTCGACGAAGCGGCCGCCTTGCGGGTATCGGATCCGGGAGAATACGAACGCCGCGCGTTTGCCACCGTCGCCGACCACGTTCGCGCGATGCTCGCCTATCTGGACGCCGGTTCCGTCGTCTTCGACTACGGGAACAACATTCGAGCGATGGCGCAACGCGCCGGCGTAGCGCGCGCGTTCGATTTCCCCGGCTTCGTTCCGGCCTTCATTCGGCCGCTGTTCTGCCGCGGATCGGGGCCGTTCCGTTTTGCCGCACTCTCCGGCGACCCGGCCGACATCGCGCGCTGCGACGCCGAGCTGCTGCGGCTCTTTCCGCAGGACGCGCACTTGCGCCGCTGGTTGGAAATGGCACGCGATCGCATCGCTTTTCAAGGCTTGCCGGCGCGCATCTGTTGGTTGGGATACGGCGATCGCGCTACGGCCGGCGTCGCCTTCAACGATTTGGTCGCCCGCGGCGAGCTGAAAGCACCGGTCGTCATCGGTCGCGATCACCTCGACACCGGCAGCGTCGCCTCGCCCTATCGCGAGACCGAAGGGATGAAAGACGGCAGCGACGCCATCGCCGATTGGCCGATTCTCAACGCGCTGCTCAACACGGCGGCGGGCGCACACTGGGTGAGCGTGCATCACGGTGGCGGCGTCGGCATCGGCTACAGCATTCATGCCGGAATGGTCATCTGTGCCGACGGCAGCGACGATGCGCGCGAGCGCCTGCAATGCGTGCTCACCACCGATCCGGGAATGGGCGTCGTGCGGCATGCGGACGCCGGATACGAAGAAGCGATCGCCACCGCCGACGAAAAACACATCGA
>JBPYDW010000226.1:0-2521 GCA_051986335.1 Vulcanimicrobiaceae bacterium
ACGCACAGTCGCCGAGCGACACGGTTGTGTACGATTCCGCAGCGGCGGGAATTCTTGCAGCTTCGCCCACGGGATATTGGCTCGCGAAAGATCCGAACGTGGCGACGGACTACGCGTCGATGGTTCCGGATCTCACTCCGGCGACGCTCGGCTGGGCATCGGTCGTACCGCAAGACAGCCACTTCACGCTGACCTTCGCGCATCAGACCACCGATCAAGCCGGTTTTGCCAACGCCACTGCGCCGGTGCCGGCCGATCCGGCGACGGTTTCAACGCCGGCAATTGTCGGCAAAGACGACATGTCGAATTTGAACCCGCAGCCGCCGGCGGTGCAATGGCTGATCGAGCACGCGCTGCTCGAAGTCGCGCTCTACGAATACCAACAGGATTCCAACAGCTGGTCGCTCTTTTCAGCAACGCCGCAAGGATCGGCACCGTTCGACCTGCCCGGCGTTTGGCTCAGCGATCCGCCCGGCAAGACCGCTCGCAAACCGAACACCGCATTAAAGATCGTTCCCTACACCTTCCAGGAAGGTCACCGGAACATCGCCACCTGGGGCGACCAGCTCGAGCAATTTGAAACGCAGTTCACCTCGCAGGACCTGCAGTTCTCTTGCGCAGCCGGCATCGCGCCGGTTGCGGTCGCCGCCCCCGGTGCTTACGGGCTGCCGCCGGGATTACGATTCACCTCCACCATTTCCGGCGCAAACGTCACGATTACGTTCCCGACCGCGATAACTGCTTTCGAGATTCAAGTGGTGACGATCGCAGGCGGTGAGTTTCCGTTTAGCGCGCCAACATTCTCGTCAGGCGGCTCGACGCTGACACCGAGCAATACGTATCAAGATCCGACGACCGGAATCTACACGTTAACGTTCGATCTTGGCGCCAACCCGATTAGCACGCTGCAGATGCCCTTGCAAGGGTATCCAACGTTCATTTTCGGCATCTTGTACGAGACGCCGCCGATAAAAATGCCGCTCTTGCCGCAAGCACCGGCGACCTACGCGCTAAAAGTCGTCACCCAGATCCAAGCCGGCCGCGTCGATTCCAGCGGAAATGCGGCGTTCCAGCCGGTGACCGACGGCAATCCGGTCATCGAATTCGCATACTTTCAAACCGCATGCGGTCCCGGTGTCGGCACGATCGACCCGCCCGCGGCACCGGAGTCGCCATTCGTGCGACCGCCGAGCCCGCCGCTCGGTGACGCGTCGAGCCCGCCGGCACATGCCTTCCCGCTGGGCGGCCGTTTAGGCGATCTCGCGACGTACTTCCAGTGGTCGTGGCCGACGGACGGCGATTTTCACGCCTACTACGGGTACGACTTCAGCGCCGAGTTTACCGAAACGTACGTCATCCAACTGTATCGCGCGCTGGGCAATTTCAACTTTGAAGCCGCAGCCTCGATCAGCGATCAAGGAACGGTTCCGCTACACTTCCGCTGCGTCGATCGCAACAACGCGCACACGTTCTCGTTGCCGGTAGCCGTAAACGTTGCATCGATGCCGCAAGAGAGCGCTCTGGTGGCCGCGTCCAGCGTACCGCCGTATCCGGCGAACATCACGCCGATAACGATCGACCCGCCGGCCGCGATCGCCGAGCCAAATGTCTTTCAACGGGCAACGCAAAGCGTGAACGACGCACTTTCGGGCAAGCGCCTGTCGCTCGCCTCGTTGGACGCACAGACACAAACGGTGTTGCGCGCCGCTGCTAACGAGGTGTCGGATGGATTGAAAGTCGGCTCGATCGGCGGAGCTATTGCGCTCAACCCAAATCTGGGAGGCGGCATCCTTCAATGGCTCAAGGAGCTGGAAGCCGCAGCTGCTGCACGAGCCGCTTGGTTCAAACCGCTTCTTCCTCGTACGCGATATCGTCTCGATATCGTTCCCGGACCCGCCGAGGCCGGTACGCTGCGTTTCGGTTCGTACGTGTACCCATCGTATCGAGCGATTGGTGAAGCTGTCGACGCCATCACGGCGTACGCGGCACTCCTGGCCTACTACCAGGGTGAAGACGAGCTGACGAGCTTGCGACGGATCGAGTTTGCCACGTCGCGTTACGCCACGTTTAGCGCGCACTTGGAAAACGCCATCGCGCAATCGCAGGGCACTGCCGGCAGTACGCCGATGCGTCATTACACTGCCAAAGTGGATCCACAAGCGTGGCTGCAAACGGCGGCCAACGGCGATGGAGCACGGGTGACGGCTCAAGCGGCGTACTCGGCGGCGCGCAGCGCACTGGCACAAGTCGTAGCGACCTTCGATCCGCTCTACGATGCGCTTCTGCCCGGAGCGCAACCACCTGCCGCGAATTCCGACGGCCAGACTGCGCTTCGGTTGCAACGCACGGCGACCGCCAACGCGTGGGACGCGTACGCGCAGACGACCACCGCTGGCTTCGATGCGTTGATTGCGGCACTGGGGTTGCCGCAGCTGCAGAGTTCGAAGCACGCCCCGCTTCCGCCCGATACCGAGATCAGTCTCCTCACCATGAACAAAGACAAGGACGTAGTCGCCTTGCT
>JBPYDW010000227.1:0-2099 GCA_051986335.1 Vulcanimicrobiaceae bacterium
CGGGGAGTACGGCGAGTCGCGACGCCGCTCCACGTGGCGCATCGCTGAAGACGAACAAGCCGTCGGCCACCGGCCGCGGATGACCGTCAGATGGCGAGTTGCGCACCGACGCGTCGCGATCGCCCGGTTCGCGCGCCACTAAGGTCGAGGAGCCGCCCCCGTCGAGCGCCATGCCTTCGCTCGCACCGAGCGCGAGCATGATGGCTGCCAGCTGCGGCCGTGTAACTCCGATGCTGCGCTCCGGTTGGCGTCCGTCAACCTCGATGAGATACAGCGTGCCGTCGGATGCGTACGCAATCGCCGAGGCGGGAATGCGTTCGTTGTTTGGCGCTCCGGCCGGACCGGTCGGATCGTCGAAGATTTTTCCGCCTTGCAGAACCATCGGTCCGCCGCCGACGGCGGCTGCGGTGGTGGCAAGACCGAAGGGATCGAGGTCGGCACTGACCCCCACGACGTCACCGACGTCCGGCGTTCCTACCGTTTCGTACGCGCGGGTGCCGATCGCCAAGTACGTCGCCGCACCGTTCTCCGATCCGCCATCGGCGATTGCGTCGACGCGAAAGCGAGCCGACGGTAGCGCGCCGTCGAGCGGTGTGAGCCGCACCAGCGTTACGTTCGCGGTTGCGGGGAGCGGACCGAACTCGGGCGTGATCAGCGACATTCCATCGCCGGGCGGTGGAAACACGTTGATCGCATCGAGCGCGACCTGCGGATTCGTAGCGATCTGCACGCTACCGGTGAAGGAAAGGCGGCCGAATTCGACCTCGCCCCGGTTCGAGATGATCGCTGCGTAGCGCTTTGCGGGCATGTGCAACAGCTTACCGTCCTGCACCAGCACGTTCTCGGGCGCATTGGTGTTGTCGATGTCGAAATAGTCTGCGTTGATTCCGGCTACGGCTCCGGCGCCGTCGGCCATTTCGGCAACCGGCTCACCGCTCGAGATCAGCTGGTTGTGCGACAGCAACGATCCGACGTGCACGTCGGAACGCCGCAGGTTCACGGCGACGACGTGAATCGAAAGTGGGCCGTCGACGGTTTGCAGTTCGTAGTCGCCCTCGTGAACGCCGGGTGCAACAAACTCCACGGTGGGCGCTTGGGCGAGAATCCGCGGAAACGGCGCGGGCGGCAGCAAGCGCGCCGGCAAGCCGGCAGCGGGGCTTGCCGCAAATGCCGTTAGCCAGCAAACCGCCGCGGTGAGGCAAGCGATGAATTTCCGCCCAGCCGGAGTCATCCGTGCCACGCCGCCACCGCCAGCGGGTAGCCGCCGGTTGCGAATGGAGCGCCGCGAACGCGCCGCAGCGTGCGCGCGTCGAAGACGTCGACCTGGTTGGCTTGAGCGCAGGGTACGAAGATCCGCTGCGATGCGGCATCGTACGACGGCTTCCACGGCGTCTTACAGGTTGCAAGCGGCGCCCGGAGATCGCGTAGATCGCGCGCGCTCTGCACGTAAAGAAGGTTGCTCTCTTCGTCGGTGACGAGTACGGCGTTAGCGATAGGGTCGTAGACGACACCGAGCGGGAACTTCAGGTTACGGCTACGCGCGACGATTCTTGGCACCGACCCGTGCAGGTCGATCGCGACGACGAACCCCGGTGCCGCGAAATGCTCGCCGGCACTCTGATTCGCAACGGCAAAGAGCGTTTCTCCGTCGGGCGAGAGCGCCAGACCGAAGACGCGCGGCACGGCCGCAATGCGCCGCAGCGGACGCAGCGCTCGCGTGTCCACCGCCAATACCGTACCGTCGTTCACGTTGCCGACGTAGATCGTATTGCGTGCCGGGTCGATCGCCAGCCCCTCCGCGGTCTGTCCGGTGACGATGCGCGCCGCACCGGCGCCGATGACGCGGGTAAGCGCGCCGTTTCCGCCGACGTCGCGGTTGCTCACGAAGATCGCGGCGCTGGCCGGATCGATCGCAACTTCATTTCCCACCGGAACGTTGGCGACGCTGCTCACGTGCCACGGTGAGCGGGTAACGACGGTTAGCTCGTCTCCGGCCGTATCGGTCGCGGCAAGGCCGCCGTCGGAGAAGAACGCGACGTCGCTGGGATTGCCGCCGGTCGCAACGGTTCCCAAGCGCGCAAACGTCTGCGGATCGTGGA
>JBPYDW010000228.1:0-14013 GCA_051986335.1 Vulcanimicrobiaceae bacterium
CCGACCAGTCCGGGGCGGCGCTTTGTCACCACGATGGATTTCTCCGACCTCTCGAAGGTTTCGCCGGAGAAAGCCCTCACGCAAGTGCGCAAGAAGCATTCCGGTCGCAACAACAACGGCCACATTACCGTCCGCCACAAGGGCGGTGGGACGCGCAAGCTGTACCGGCTGATCGACTTCAAGCGTTCGAAGGACGCGATTCCGGCTAAGGTCGCGACGATCGAATACGATCCCAACCGCTCGGCGCGCATCGCGCTGCTCCACTACAAGGACGGCGAGAAGCGCTACATTCTCGCGCCGCTCGGACTTGCGGTCGGCGACGTGATCGAATCGGGCGCGAATGCCGACATCAAGCCCGGCAACTGTCTTCCGATCAGGAACATTCCGGTCGGTACCGTCATTCACAACATCGAGCTGCGGCCCGGCCAGGGCGGCAGACTCGTGCGCTCGGCCGGCGTTGCCGCCCAGCTCATGGCCAAGGAAGACGAGTACTCGCAGGTGCGCATGCCGTCAGGCGAAGTGCGAAAGATTCACATCACCTGCCGGGCCACCATCGGTCAGCTGGGCAACGTCGAGCACGAAAACCAAGTGATCGGCAAGGCCGGCCGCTCGCGTCACATGGGCAAGCGCCCGAGCGTGCGCGGCATCGCAATGAATCCGGTTGACCACCCGCACGGCGGTGGTGAGGCGCGCTCGACGTCGGGCCGCCCGCCGACGACGCCCTGGGGTCAAATGACGATGGGCAAAAAGACGCGCCGCAACAAGCGCACCGCAAAGATGATCGTTCGGAAACGGAAGGCCTAAACAATGGGACGTTCGCTAAAGAAGGGACCGTTTGTCGCGGACCATCTGGTGAAGAAGGTGGACGCGTTGAACGAAACGCGTGAGAAGCGAGTGATTCGGACGTGGAGCCGTGCCTCGACGATCGTTCCGGCTATGGTCGGCCACACCATCGGCGTGCACAACGGCAAGACGCACATCCCGGTGTACATCACCGAAAATATGGTCGGCCACAAGCTTGGCGAGTTCGCGCCGACGCGGCATTTCCGCGGGCACGGCGGCGAGAAGGCGGCGGTGAAAGCATGAGCGAGCAAACCACGCCGGCCGCCACCACTGCGGCCGCGCATTTGAAGTTTGCCCGAATGGGCCCGCGCAAGCTGCGCCGCGTCGCCGATGCGATTCGCGGCAAGAGCGTGCGCGAGGCGCTCGTGCTGCTGAAGTTTTCCGGCGTCTATGCGGCGCATCCGTTGGAGAAGCTGGTGAAGAGCGCAGTTGCCAACGCCGGCAACAACCACGACATGAACACCGACGAGCTGTACATCGTGAAGATCACGGTGGATGGCGGTCCTGGCGGCCGGTTTACCAAACGCCTGGATCCGCGGGCGCAGGGTCGCGCGTACTTCAAGCGCAAGCGCATGTCGCACGTTACGGTCATCGTCGGCGAGACGCCGCCGGCTAAAAAGCGCAAAGCGCGCAGCGGCGCGTCGATCAGCTTGAAGCGCACGCCCGTCCGCCGCGCAGCGGCAGCAGCGGCCACCGAACACAAAGCGACGCCCGCGCGCGCACCGCGCAAGCGTACGACCAAAAAGGCGACGGCCAAGACGGCTCCCGCCAAACCAGCAACCGCCGAGAAGGGTGAAAAGGACGCCTAATGGGACACAAGATTCACCCGGTCGGATTGCGGTTGGGTATTACCCGCACTTGGGATAGCCGCTGGTTCGAAAAGAAGCATTACATCGATTGGCTGCACGAGGACGTCGCCATTCGCAAGTTCTTCAACAAGTGGCAGCGCTCGGCGGGCATCAGCAAGATCGAGATCGAGCGCCGCGCTAACCAGGCGCGCGTCATCATCAACACGGCCAAGCCCGGCATCATCATCGGCAAGCGCGGCGTCGGCATCGAAGACATCCGGCAGAACCTCGAAAAGCTGACGCGCAAGAACGTGCAAGTCAACGTGATGGAGATCAAGCATCCGGAAATCGATGCTCGTCTCGTCGCGCAGAACATTGTCGATCAGCTGGAAAAGCGTATCGCGTTCCGGCGCGCCATGAAGCAGGCCATCATGCGAACCATGAAGGCCGGAGCGCTGGGCGTCAAAGTACAGGTCTCGGGCCGTTTGGGCGGCGCCGAAATCGCTCGTACCGAGCGCAACAAAGACGGTAAGGTTCCGCTGCACACGCTGCGCGCCGATATCGACTACGCGCACGTTGAAGCGTTCACGACCTTCGGCCGCATCGGCGTAAAAGTGTGGGTCTATCGCGGCGAAGTGCTGCCGGATCAAGGGCGCAGCGAGGCAAACCGCGAGCGCGAGCGCAGCGGTGGTTTCCGCGAACGCCGCGAGCGCGGAGGCCGCGGCGGCCGTTCGCGCGCGCCGCAGCCCGTTGCGCCGGCGCCCGCGCCCGAGGTTCCCGGCGTTGCGGCCGCCATGGAAGCGGCGCCGACCGTTGAGGAAGCGCCCGCGCCAATCGTTGAGGAAGCGCCCGCGCCAATTGTTGAGGAAGCGCCCGCGCCAATTGTTGAGGAAGCGCCGGCACCGCTGATGACCGAGCCCGTTGCACCGGCCGTTGAAGAGACGCCGGCTCCGCCCGTAAACGAGCCGCCGACTCCGATCGGCGACGAGCGTGCGAGCGCCGACGCCCAGCCGCGCGAGCCGGTGGTGGAATCGGCTGCACCATCGTCCGAAGGAGAGGCTGAGCAGTAACATGTTGACACCTAAACGCGTCAAATGGCGCAAGTCGCAACGCGGACGCATGAGGGGTCGCGCGGTGCGTGGCAACTCGCTCACCTTCGGTGATTTTGGGCTGCAAGCGATGGAGCCGTGCTGGATGACCAGCCGTCAGATCGAAGCGGCGCGTATCGCCATGACCCGCCACATCAAACGTGGCGGCAAAGTGTGGATCAAAGTCTTTCCGGACAAACCGGCGACCAAGAAACCGGCCGAAGTTCGCATGGGAGCGGGCAAGGGAAATCCGGAGTTTTGGGTTGCCGTCGTGCGCCCCGGGCGGGTGCTCTTCGAGTTGTCGGGCGTCGAGCCGACGGTTGCGCGCGAAGCGCTGCGCCGCGCCGCTGCCAAACTTTCGATCGGCACGAAGATCGTGTCGCGTGACGAGGTGCAAGCATCATGAAACGAAACGAGCTGAACGAGCTGCGTCACCTGACGATTCCGGAGCTGCAGCAGAAGGCGCGCGACACCAAGGGCGAGCTCTTCAACTTGCGCTTTGCGCTGCGCACCGGCCACCTCACCGATTTCAGCAAGATTCGGGCGATGCGCCGGACCTACGCTCAGATACAGACCGTCATCTCCGAGAAGCGGATTGCCGAGGAGCAGCATGGAGCAGCGTAGCGCGGGACCGGTGCGCTCCAGCCGCCGGGTGAAGCAAGGTAAGGTCGCTTCGGACAAGATGGACAAGACGATCGTCGTGATCACCGAGACGCGGGTGCCGCATCCGGTGTATGGGAAGATCATCCGCAAATCGGTCAAGTTCAAGGCGCACGACGAGAAAAACGAGGCTCGTATCGGCGATACGGTTCGCATTGCCGAGTGCCGCCCGATGTCGCGCGACAAGCGCTGGCGCTTGGTCGAGATCGTGGAGCGTGCCAAGTGATTCAGCAAGAGACTCGTTTAAAGGTGGCCGACAATTCGGGCGCCCGCGAGCTGCTGGTGATTCACGTCACCGGTGGCAGCCGTCACCCGTACGCCCACGTCGGTGACGTCGTCGTCGGCACGGTCAAGAGCGCCATTCCCGGCGCCGCCGTGAAGAAGGGTCAAGTCGTGAAAGCGGTGATCGTGCGCACGAGCGCACCGATTCGCCGTCCCGACGGCTCGGTCGTTCGCTGTGACGATAACGCCTGCGTGATAATCAAGGGCGAGAAAGACAATCTCGATCCGCGCGGCACGCGCGTCTTCGGGCCGGTGATGCGCGAACTGCGCGATCGCGGCTTCCTGAAGATCGCGTCGTTGGCGCCGGAGGTGCTGTAGACCGATGGCAGTTAAAATGAACATTATCAGGGGCGACACCGTCATGGTGCGGCGCGGCAAAGAAAAGGGCAAGCGAGGTCTGGTCAAGACCGTGCACCCCGACTCACTGATGGCGTTGGTTGAAGGCATCAACGTCGTAAAGCGTCACACCAAAACGGGAACGCAGTCGCAGCGCATGGGTGGGAAAGCGCAGACCGGCGGCATCTTGGAGAAAGAGGCGCCGCTGCCGATCTCGTCGCTGCAATACGTGTGCGAGAAGTGCAAGCAACCCACGCGCATTCGCCTTTCAAAAACGGCCGACGGCAAGAAGCATCGCGTTTGCGCGAAGTGCGGCGAGCCGGCGCGCGAGTCGGCGAAGGGAGCGTAAGTGATGAGCCTGCGCTTGAAGGAGAAGTACCAGGGCGACGTTCGCCGTCAGCTGACGGAGAAGTTCGGCTACAAGAACGTCAACGAAGTCCCGCGGTTGGACAAGGTCGTCGTAAATATGTCGGTGGGCGAAGCGATCGCCAACCCCAAGGCGCTGGACTCGGCCGTGGCCGAACTGGCGGCGATCACCGGCCAGAAAGCGATCGTTACCAAGGCGAGAAAGTCGATCGCAGCGTTCAAGTTGCGTGAAGGCATGAGCATCGGCGCCAAGGTCACGCTGCGCGGCACGCGGATGTACGTATTCTTGGACAAGCTGTTCAACATCGTACTGCCGCGTATCCGCGACTTTCGCGGGCTGCCGGGCAAGTCGTTTGACGGACGCGGCAACTACAATCTGGGGTTGCGCGAGCAGCTGGTCTTCCCCGAGATCAACTTCGATAAGGTCGACAAAGCACGCGGTATGGACATTACCATCGTAACCACGGCAAAGACGGATGAAGAGGCATCGGAGTTCCTCACCGCGATGGGGCTTCCGATCCAAAAAGGAACATCGAAATAATGGCAAAGACGAGCATGATCGTCAAATCCACGCGTACGCCGAAGTTCAAAGTGCGCACGCACAATCGCTGCAAGGTCTGCGGGCGACCGCGAGGCTTCCTGCGCAAGTTTGCTATGTGCCGAATCTGCTTCCGCGAACACGCCCACCGCGGTGTGGTTCCGGGCGTGACCAAGGCGTCGTGGTAGGGGAGGTCTAGAAAGATGGCAGCAATTACCGATCCGGTCGCCGATCTGCTCACGCGCCTTCGCAATGCCAATACCGCGAACCATCAAACGGTCGACGTTCCGGCATCGCGTACGAAACAGGCCATAGCGCAGATCCTCAAGGAGGAGGGCTTCATCGACGAAGTCGAGCGCGTGAATGAAGGGCCGCAAGGCACTCTGCGGATCAAGCTGCGCTACGGTCCGGAAAAGGAGAAGATCATTACCGGCCTGCGCCGCATCTCCCGTCCGGGCTTGCGCGTGTATACCGGCAAGACCGAAATTCCGCGCGTGCTGGGTGGGCTGGGTTTGGTCATCATATCGACATCGCGAGGCATCATGTCCGGCAAGCGGGCCAAAAAGCTCGGCGTCGGCGGTGAGGTCTTGGCGTACGTCTGGTAGCGGATTAAAAAGGAAAGCTTTAAGTAAAATGTCTCGTGTCGGTAAGTTACCGGTGAGCGTGCCCAACGGCGTCGACGTCAAGGTCGACGAGAGTGTCGTGCGCGTGAAAGGTCCCAAGGGCGAGCTGCAGCAGCGCGTTCTGGAGATCGTTGCGGTCAAAGTTGAGGACGGTAAAGTGCTGGTTTCGCGCAAGGGCGATGCCCGTCTCGATCGCGCGGCTCACGGCCTCACTCGTACGCTGATCGCCAACATGGTCGAGGGCGTCAGTAAAGGGTTTCGCAAGAGCCTGGAGATTCAGGGCGTCGGTTACCGCGCCGCAAAATCCGGCGAGAAACTGAACCTGACCTTGGGCTTCTCGCATCCGGTCGTCTATCAAGCGCCCAAGGGGATCGCGATCTCGGTTGAAGGCACCAATAAGATCCACGTCGACGGCATCGACAAACAGCAGGTCGGTCAAGTCGCAGCCGAAATTCGCGCGCTCCGTCCGCCCGAGCCGTACAAGGGCAAAGGCGTCCGCTACGATGGCGAGTTCGTGCGCAAGAAGCTCGGTAAGGCCGGAAAGGCTGCTAAGAAGTAATGGGACGCAATTCAAAGGACGAGCTGCGCCGCAAGCGCCATCAGCGCGCGCGCAACCGGGTTTCCGGAACGCAGGAGCGGCCGCGACTGCTGGTTCGCCGGACGCTGCATCACATCTACGCCACCGTCGTTGACGATGCGAAGGGGCACACGATGGCGGCTGCCTCAACACGCGAGAAATCGCTCGCCGAGGGCCTGGAGTCGACGACCAGCGTCGACGCGGCGAAGAAAGTCGGTAACGCCATCGCCGCTAAGGCAAAGGCGGCCGGCGTTTCGCAGGTGGTCTTCGATCGGGGCGGTTACAAATATCACGGACGCGTGGCGGCGCTAGCCGACGCGGCGCGCGAAGCGGGGCTGGAGTTTTAATGCAATATCGAGGTGGTCGCGATCGCGACAACAGTGGATTTGAAGAGACAGTCGTGCGCGTCAACCGCGTCGCCAAGGTCGTGAAGGGCGGCAAGCGTTTCTCGTTCAGCGCGCTCGTCGTCGTCGGCGATCGTAAGGGGAAGGTGGGATTCGCAATCGGCAAAGCCGGCGAGGTGCCGGAGGCGATTCGCAAAGCCGTTGAGGCCGCGAAGAAAAACCTGGTTACGGTTCCGATGGTCGAGAAGACGATCCCTCATCAAGTAACGCATCAGGTCGGCGCGGCGCGGGTGCTGCTCAAACCGGCTGCACCCGGAACCGGCGTCATCGCCGGAGGCTCGATGCGGGCGGTGCTGGAGCTGGCCGGCTTGCACGATATCCTTTGCAAATCGCTGGGCTCGAACAACCCGATCAACGTGGTGCTGGCGACGGTCGAAGCGCTACGTTCGCTGAAGACTGCCGATAAAGTTGCGGCGAGCCGCGGCAAATCGGTAAAAGAAGTATTCGCAGTTTAGACCGCTGTCAACGTAGATAAGAAAGATCATGGCAGAGAAAAAATCTTCGAAGAAAGCAGCTAGCGCAAAGACCAGCGCGAAGGCAGCTGTAGCTCCCAAACGCAAGTTAGCCGCGACCAAAGCTCCGGCTGCGCGCAAGAAAACGTCCACCAAAACCGCGACGCCTGCGGCGTCGACGGTCGAGAGCGCCCACATCGCTTCGCCCAGTGGAGCCATGATGTCGCTCGGCGGTTTGAAACCCGCCAAGGGCTCGTGGCCCAAGCGTACGCGCGTCGGACGCGGGCACGGCTCGGGCATGGTCAAGACCGGCGGCGAAGGCGGCAAGGGTCAAACCGTGCGCTCGGGCGGCGGTAAGGGTCCGTCATTTGAGGGCGGTCAGACGCCGTGGTCGCGCCGGCTGCCGCACGCGCGCGGTTATTCGCAGAAGGGCCGCGACATCGGGCACTTCCGCACGACCTTCGCGGTCCTCAACTTGCATCAGCTCGACGGCTGGGATCCGTCGGTGGAAGTGTCGCCTGAATCGCTCAAAGAAAAGGGGCTGCTCAAATCGACGCTCGACGGCGTAAAGATCCTGGGCGGCAGTAAGACCGGCAAGACGGTTCCGACCGGCTTGCGCTTCCGTGACGTCGTCTTTTCGGCTAGCGCTCGCGAAGCGCTGACCGCGGCCGGCGCCCAGATGGAAGAGCAAAGCTAGCGTGTTAACCAGCCTGCGCGCGGCGCTGCTCGTCCCCGACATTCGCAAGCGCATCGCCTTCGTGTTCGGCGCGTTTGCGCTATTCGTGTTCATGATCCATGTCCAGCTGCCGAACGTGAACGAGGCCGTCTGGCAGCGCATGCTGCAGCAGGGCACGTTTTATAATCTGTTAGGCTTCCTGTCCGGCGGCGCGTTGCAGAAACTTTCGGTCATCGCGATGGGCATCACGCCCTACATCAACGCTTCAATTATCATGCAGCTGATGACCGTCGTGCTGCCCAACCTCGAGGAAATGGCGAAGAAAGGCGGCGAGGAAGGCCGTAAGAAGATCAGCCAGTACACTCGCTGGCTGACGATCGTGCTCGCGACGGTGCAGGCCTACTTCATGACCAACGCCATGCACAGCGGCGGCGTGTTCTACGACACGAGCATCTACTACTGGATCTTTGCGATCCTCACGCTCGTTTCCGGAACGATGTTCCTAATGTGGCTGGGCGAGCAGATCACCGACAAGGGCATCGGCAACGGCATCTCGCTGATCATCTTCATCGGCATCGTGCTGCGCTATCCGACCTATCTGTCCCAGACGTTCAGCTCGGCGAAATCGGGCGCGGAGAGCCTGCTCAACATCATCCTCTTCTTCCTGATAGCGCTCGTGATCATCGTCTCGATCGTCTTTCTGTATCAGGGGCAGCGGCGAGTGCCGGTGCAGCAGGCGCGCCGCGTGGTCGGTCGCAAGATGTTTGCCGGCCGCTCCACCTACATTCCGCTGCGCCTCAACAACGCGGGCGTGATCTCGATCATCTTCGCCATCTCAATCCTGCTCTTGCCGCAGCAGGCGCTCTCGTGGTTCCACGCTTCAGGCGCCAGTGAGTCGTACTTCCACCTGTTCACTCTGTTCGGGCATAGCGTCGACTTTCCAACCAACGCAGCCGCGTGGGGAACGTTCTTCCAGCTGTACTTTGCTCCGGGCGGCCTATGGTACAACCTGCTCTACTTCGTGCTGGTCGTCGTGTTCACGTTCTTCTATTCGGCGATCGTGGTGAACACCAAAGACATCGCCGACAACCTCAAGAAGACCGGCTCGTTCGTGCCGGGCATTCGCCCCGGCCAGCCGACGTCGGACTATCTGAATAAGATTCTCTTGCGCATCACAACCGCGGCGGCGATCTACCTCGGCCTGTTAGCGGTCATTCCCTCGATGGCGCAACGCGGTCTGTCGGTGACGACGTTCTACCTCGGATCGACCTCGCTGCTGATCGTCGTCGGCGTCGCGCTGGACACGATCAATCAGATCGAGGCCCGTTTGGCGATGCGCGACTACCGCGGGTTCATCAAGCGATAATCGTGATGCACGACGTCGTACTGCTAGGCGCCCCCGGCGCGGGCAAGGGAACGCAGGCGCACATGCTGGAGCGCCACCTTGGCTACCGCGACATCTCGACCGGCGAACTGTTGCGAGCGCATCGCGATGCGGGAAGCGAACTCGGAACTCAGGCCGAAGCCTACATGCATCGTGGGGCGCTCGTCCCCGACGAGCTGATCATCAGGATGGTCGAAGGCGAACTGCGCGGAGACGCGGCGGTCGTGTTCGACGGTTTTCCGCGGACCGTGGCGCAGGCCGAGGCGTTGGACTCCTTGATGGATTCGCGTGGCCGCGGCTTGCCGGTCGCGGTGTTCTTCGACATCCCGCGGGCGAAGCTCGAAGAGCGGCTACTAGGCCGCTGGACGAATCCGCGCACCGGACGGGTCTACCACACGACTTTCAATCCATCAAAAGTGCACGGCGTCGACGACGAAGACGGTGGCCCGCTGGTTCAGCGCGACGACGATCGGCCCGAGACCATCGGCAGGCGGCTGGACGTGTTTGAGGCACAGACGCTGCCGCTGGTCGACTACTATCGCAAGAGCCGGCGTTTGACGCAGATCGACGCAACGCAGTCGATGGAGAAGGTCACCCAAGAGTTGCGCAGAGTGCTGGGCGTGGACGGCGGACGAGCTGCCTGATGATCTTTTTGAAGTCGTCGCGCGAGTTGGAAGCGATCCGCCGCAGCGGAAAAATTACGGCCAGCGTGCTCACCGAGTTGATGGCCGCAGCCCGGCCCGGCGTGACCACCAAGCAATTGGACGAGCTGGCCGAACGCCGCATTCGCGAGCAGGGCGGCGTGCCGACCTTCTTGGGCTACCGTGGGTACACGGCTTCGATCTGCACCTCGGTCAACGACGAAGTGGTGCACGGTATCCCCGGCGACCGCGCGCTGCGCGACGGCGACCTGCTGTCGATCGACATCGGAACGACGTTAGACGGCTTCGTGAGCGATAGCGCGGTAACTGTCCCAGTCGGGAGCGTTTCCGCCGAAGCCCGGCGTCTGATGGACGTCACGCAGGAGAGTTTGATGGCCGGAATCGCCGCGATGCAGGTGGGTAACCGCATCGGCGACATCGGTGCCGCGGTCTCTGCAGTCGCCGAAGGGAACGGCTACGGCGTGGTGCGGGAGCTGGTCGGCCACGGCGTCGGACGCGACATGCACGAGGACCCGCAGGTGCCGAACTTTGGATCGGCCGGAACGGGCACGGAGCTGCGGCGCGGACTGGTTCTGGCGATCGAGCCGATGATCACGCAGGGTGACTACGCGGTCGAAATCCTCAAGGACGGCTGGACAGTCGTCACCGCGGATGGTAAACTCGCTGCGCACTTCGAGCACACCATCGCCGTAACCGATGAGGGTCCGCGGATCCTTACCCTACGCGGCGTAGGTGAACGCCCGGAAGCCGAACGCTACCGGCCCAAGGAAGAGGTTCGCGTATGATTTCGGAGATGCGCTAATGGCGCGTCGGCGTGGTGTCCGCCCCGAGCGGGCGAAGAAACGCTCGGAAAAAGCGGCTGCTTCGGCAACGCCCAAGGAAGATGCGATCGAGGTCGAGGGAACGATCGTCGAGCCTCTTCCAAATGCGATGTTCCGCGTGGAACTCACCAATGGCCACAAAGTGCTCGCGCACGTGTCGGGCAAGATCCGGATGAACTTCATCCGCATCCTTCCCGGTGACCGCGTCCTCGTAGAGCTCTCGCCCTACGACTTGACGCACGGCCGGATAACGTATAGGTACAAATAGGGAAACAATCGTGAAAGTCAGACCATCGGTTAAGAAAATTTGCGAAAAATGCAAGATCATTCGACGTAACGGTAAAGTGCGGGTGATCTGCGAAGCCAACCCCAAGCACAAACAGGTGCAGGGTTAACGAGAGGTTATACAGATAATGGCTCGTATCGCTGGTATCGATCTTCCGCGCGAGAAGCGCATCGAGATCGGCCTTCAGTACATCTACGGCGTCGGTCCTGCGACCGCTCGGCGCTTGCTGGCGCATGCGGGCGTCAGTCCCGACATTCGCGTGAAAGACCTCGGCGAAGAGGATGAGAAGAAGCTGCGCGACGCCATCGATGTGCTGCAGATTCGCGTCGAGGGCGATCTGCGCCGCGAGGTGCAAGGCAACGTCAAGCGGTTGATGGATATCGGCTGTTATCGCGGGCTGCGTCACCGCCGCGGTCTTCCGGTTCGCGGTCAGCGTACCAAGACCAACGCGCGCACGCGCAAGGGTCCCAAGCGCACCGTGGCCGGCAAGAAGAAGGTAGCCGTCAAGAAATAGCGCGCGGGCGTGAAGTATCACCCATGGGGCTCGGCGAACGCCGGGCCCCATGTCTTTTGCCTTGGGCGCGGCAAGATGATCTACGTCGGCACGTGCGGGTTCGCATATAAAGACTGGATCGGGCCGTTCTATCCGGGGAAGATCAAGTCGTCCGAGATGCTGCCGTTCTACGCGCGGCGATTCCGGGCGGTTGAGATCGATTCGTCGTATTACGGCGTACCTTCGCCGGCATCGGTCGGCTCGATGAACGCGCGCACTCCCGGCGATTTCCGCTTTTCTTTCAAGGCGCCGCAAACCGTCACGCACGCTCCGGAAGCTGCACGGCTGCGCGTTCACGACGACGCAGCGCTACTGGTCGAAGCCGTTGCGCAGCTGCTCTCGGACGGGAAGCTGGCGGCGATCCTGCTGCAGTTTCCCAACGGGTTCAAGCCCGATGATGGCGCGCGCGAGTATCTGCGTAAGATCGTGGATGCCTTTACAGGCCTGCCGTTGGTCGCCGAGTTTCGTCACCGCGATTGGCAGACCGCCGCAACGTTTGAGCTGCTGCGCGAGTTAGGTGTGGGCTGGTGTAACGTGGACCTGCCGCACTACGAAGCTTTACCCCGCCCCTCGGCGGATGCGACCAGCCGGACCGGCTACGTGCGGCTGCACGGGCGCAACGCCATGAAATGGTGGGTCGGCGATAACCGCACGCGTTACGACTACAACTATCAGCCGGCCGAACTCGAAGCCTGGACCGACAGAATTGCCGACATCGAGGGGCAAGTGGAGCAGACCTTCGTCTTCTTCAACAATCATGCAAACGGCCAAGCCGCCGGCAACGCGCAATTGCTCGAGCAACTCCTGGAAGACCGCTACGGCGAGGCAGCGGACGGTGAGATCGCCCGTCCGTCGCAAATTGCGGCTCCCCAACAGGACGCTCTGCCCGGCTTATGATTACAGTTATTACTGCCGGCGGGCGCATTCACGGTGAATTCGCGCGCGAAGCCGGCACGACGGTGAAGGCGCTGGCCAAGGTTCGCGGCGTCTCCATGCTCGAGCGTGCCATCGCCGCCGCACGTGGCGCAGGCACGAAATCGGTGGCGGTCGTCGGCGGCGCGGAAGTACGCGATGCCTGTGCGTCGAGCGTCGACAGAGTAATCGCCGAAAGCGACGATGGCGGACAAAACGTGCTGCGCGCGCTCGACGCGGCCGGTAGCGACGACCTGCTGTACCTCACCAGCGATCTGCCGTATATAAACGAGCGCGCACTGCGCGCCTTCGTGGACGCCGTTCCCTCAGATACGCTGGCGATGGCGATCTCGAGTATGGAAACGTTCACCCAGCGCTTTCCGGGTGCGCCGCGATTCGGCATCAACCTCGGCGGGCAGAGCATCGTAAACGGCGGCGCTTTCGTCGTTCCGGCCGGACGGGCGCCCCGCGTCGCCGAGCTTGCCGCGGCGTTCTTTGCCGCGCGGAAATCGTCGTGGGCGATGGCGATGTTGCTCGGCCCGAATCTGCTGTGGCGCTACGCGACGAGCCGCCTAACGGTTCCAACGCTGGAGGCGCACGCCACCGAACGGCTTCGATTTCCGGCGCGCGCGATACGCGGCTGTTCGCCCGAGCTATGCTACGACGCGGATTCTGTTGCGGAATATCGCTATGCGCTCAAGCAGCCGTGAACTCCAGCGTGTAGCGCCGGCCCAGCTCGCCCTATTCTGGCTCGGGATTCAAGCGGTGTGGGGCGCGCTGTTAGGTATCTCGCTGCAAGCGCGGGCACACGAGCTGGCCGGCGCGAGCGCGCTCGGAGCCTACGGTACGATCGCGACCAGCGGTGCGCTGGTCGCGGCGGTCGTCCAGATTGCCTCCGGCGCCGCGTCGGATGCGGTGCGAGCGCGCGTTGGGCGAACGCCGTTCTATCTTGCCGGCGCGCTTGTCGCCGCGGTTGGAATCGCGTGGTTCTATCGCGCACCCGCACTCGTCCAGCTTATCGAGGCCTTCGTCGTCGTGCAACTCGGCATGAACGTTGCGATGGGCGCGTATCAAGCGATAATCCCCGACTTCGTCACGCCGGCCGGTCGTGGGATCGCGTCGGCGTGGATGGCGGCGCTGCAAGGCGTGGGGAACGCGATCGGCGCACTGGCGGCGTCGTTTCTCGGCAGCACGGCATTAGCAGCGTTGCTCGTCGCGCTGCTGCTTGCAACTTGCCTGATGACGATCTTGCACGTACGCAGCCTGGGAGACGCCGGATCGTCCCCGGTCAAGCCGCCGCGCGCGAGCGAAGAGCCGGCGCCGGTACGGGCGCTGATCGACTTGTTCATTTCGCGAGCGTTCGTTTACGCCGGCTTCTACACGTTGCTGGGATACCTGTATTTTTATGTCAGCAGTGTATTGCACTCACCGCGTGCCACCACGATGACCGGCTTGCTGCTGTTGCTGTTTACGCTGCTGAATCCGCTCGGCGCGCTCGTCGCCGCCAAGCCCAGCGATCGTGGCGATAAACGCTACGTCGCCGTCGCCGGCGGTGCGCTCTTTATCGCCGCACTGTTGCTATTTGTGGGCGTTCCCGGGTCGGTTGCAGCGATCGCCGCGACCGCAATTGCCGGGGCCGGTTGGGGCGGATTTTTAGTGGCGGATTGGGCCCTAGGATGCAGGATGATTCCGCCGCCGGCGGCCGCGACGGCGATGGCGGTCTGGAACCTCGCCGTTGTGGGTCCACAAATCGTGGCGCCGG
>JBPYDW010000229.1:0-2930 GCA_051986335.1 Vulcanimicrobiaceae bacterium
TGGTTCGTGCTGAACAACTTGGCGCCCGAGCGGGACGTCGTGATGATGCCCGGTCCAGTCGACGATCTCGATCACGGATCGTATAGCATCGCTTACGGAACGAAGATCGGTATCGACGCGACCCGCAAGGATGCGTCCGAAGGCTATATGCGGACCTGGCCTCCGGAGATGATCATGGACGACGCCACCCGCCGGCAGGTCAGCGAAAGATGGCATAGCTACGGCTTGGATCGGATCGAGCGCGCGCTGCGCCCGGACCGCTGGTCCGGACAAGGTCCGCGACGGTGAAGCTGGTCGCACTCTTTCTCCGTGAGATTCGAATCGAGCACACTCTTTTTGCGTTGCCGTTCGCTTACGTCGGGGCGATCTTGGCCGCACGCGGCATTCCATCATTGGCCTCGCTGGGATGGATTACGCTCGCGGTGCTGGGAGCGCGAACCGCGGCGATGGCGGCGAACCGATTCATGGATCGCGAGATCGACGCGCGCAACCCCCGAACGGCGCGGCGCGCGGTCGCGAGCGGGGCGCTGGCGCCGACCACGATGGTGTGGGCGAGCGTCGCCGGCCTCGCGTTACTGCTGTGGGCCGCCTGGATGCTCAACCCGCTCTGCGTTAAGCTGATGCCGATCGCAGCGCTGCTCTTGCTGCTCTACCCTCTCTGCAAACGCTTTACCTGGACCAGTCACTTCGTGCTGGGTGCGGTCGACGGGCTAGCTCCGCTCGGCGCTTACATAGGAATCGCCGGCACGATCACGTTGCCCGCCATATTGCTCTTTGCGGCAGTCACGATTTGGGTTGCGGGCTTTGACATCATTTACGCGCTGATGGATTTGGCATTCGACGAAGCGCAAGGCATTCGTTCGCTCCCGGTCCGCTTTGGTGAAGCGAGCGGACGCGTGCTCCCGCTCGTGCTTCACGCCGTTATGTTCCTCCTTTTGGCCGGCGCAGGGTGGCTTGCCGGCGCGGGCCCGGCCTACTTTCTCGGCGTGCTCTCAGTAGCCGTGCTCATCATTTACGAAGAGCATCTCTTTCGCAGCGGCGCGAATCTTTTTGTCATCAACGAACGGGTCTTCATCTCCAACATGACGTTTTCGGTCCTTTTCTTGATCACCACCGTCGGCGGGTACGTGTGAGACGCCGCGACTTTATCGCCGCCGCAGCGGCGGCGGCCGCGAGCGGCGCCGCTGCGCCGGCTCGAGCGCAGGTCATTCCGGCACAGCCGATTGCGCCGCCGCAGCAATATTTGCAGCAGCTCACGATCGCCGTCAACGTTACGCTCTCGGGTCCCATGCAAAAGTACGGCCAGGAAGTGGTCAAGGGCGTTCAGGCAGCGGTCGACGAGCAGAATCGCTTTAACGCGCCGATCTCGCACGCGTGGGCGATGCGTCCGCTCGACGATCGCAACGATAAGGGGCTTGCCGCTGCGAACGCCAACGTCGCAGCCGCCGACTTCTCGGTTATCGGAATGATCGGAAATCTCACGGCGCCGATGACGCTCGCCGCGCTTTCACGGTACGCGAACGTGGGCTTCGCGGTGGTCGTACCGACCGTCACGGCCGATGCCGTGACGAAGCGCGGGTATCACAACGTTTATCGGCTCCCCGCGAAAGACACCACCTCTGGCAGGCTCTTTGCAAGCACCGCGCTCGAACGCAAGCGCGGCGTTCCGGTAGTTGCGGTCTCGTTCGACGGCGATTACGGTTACGACGTCGCGAACGGCTTCGTGACGCAGGCTCGTAACGACCGTCACCCCGCCGACCTCGTGCTCTTTCCGCTGGCGAAAACCGATCCGGCTCAGGCGGCGAGAACCGTGCTCGATCGCTCGCCCGCCTACGTTTTTCTCGCCGGAAAGACTTCGGAAATGGGCCCGATCGCCGATGCGCTCCGGCTGGCCGGTTATACCGGCGATTTCGGCGCGGCCGACGGATTTTACAACTCGGACACGATCTCAACGTATGCCAAGACGCTAAGTGGAGCTTACGTTGCCTCGCCGATGCCGCCGATCGAGCGGGTCCCCAGCGCCGTTCAACTCGTTACCGATTTCGAACGCGAGGTCAGCCAGATCACGACCCAGTCAGCGTTCGGCTATGCCGCCGCGCAGCTCTTGATCTCCGCCTCGCAGCGCGCCAACGCGACCTCGCGCCAGGGGTTGCTCACATCTTTGCAGGAAGGCGGCACGTTCACGACGCTCGTCGGCCAATTTGCCTTCAATATCAGCGGCGATCCGCTAATTCCGAACATCTACCTTTACACCGTCGGCAGCGACGGCTTCAAGTTCGCTCGCCCCGCCGTTCGGACCGGATTTGTCTACTAGTAGCGGCGTTAGCGGACGTACTCGTCTTCGGGGACGACTCGAAGCCGGTGCGGCGGCCGAACCTTCTCCATCGGACGCTCGTCCTTTTCTTCGATCGCGAGCACGAAACGCAGGCGCCACGCTCCGAGCGAGAGAGTGAAATTCGTTCCCATGATTTCCACGATTTAGGCCTCCACGCGCTGCCACTGCCAAACGGCAATCGCACTGTACACGACGAAGAGTAATACTAGGATCGAAAGGCGAGCTCCAAAGTCCGGGCCTGAATAACTGCTTTCGCTGTGCTCCGCGAATTTGACGTAAGTAAGCGGGTCGAGACGTGAGAGCGCCCATGCAACGTTACGGACGACGAGCGCGACGATGTTGTTCGGCTCGAGCTGTGTGAGCCCAGCAATAAGCAGCGCGACCGGCCACGCGAAGCCGAGTACCGCGACGTAAGAGCGACTCAGCAACGTCGTCCCCGCACAGAGCAACGCGTACCAGGCAAGGGGGAGAGCGGCCCCCATTACGATGGCGCGCGCGTTAATCCCGGTGAAGTCGAGGCGCGCCGATCCGAAGAGCAGCTGGCACAAATAGAGCGCGACGATGGTAAGCAACGACGCCGCTAAGATGCCGACGG
>JBPYDW010000230.1:0-5857 GCA_051986335.1 Vulcanimicrobiaceae bacterium
CAAGACCGAAGACATTCGCGCCGAAGCGGGCTTCGTCGACGGCGTTCCTGCGATTGCAATGTTCCGCCCGCCATCCAGCCCAATGCCTGCATACTTCGTCTTGCTTGAATCGGCGGGTGACCGAATCGCGCTCATTCGCGATTTTCGCTACGTCCGGTACATCGCGTTCGACGCGCGCTTCTCGCCGGCATGATTCCACAATCTGCGCTCAGTCAAGACGGGATTCGACGACATCAGCCGGAAAGCTAGAAAGCAGGAAGGGGCACTAAATGATTCAGCGATTCATTGCGGCGTGCGGTGCGCTTGCGGCGGCTCTTGCGCTAACCTCTGCGGTTGAAGCGGTTTCGATTCAGGGCGTCGTTCGCGACGTACCGTATGTGATTGGGTTCCATCCGCTAAACTCTGGGCAACATCCGTATCTCGGCCAAATGCACTTGAACTTCAATAATGGAATTATCAGCGGCACATACACCGACATGTCCGTCAGGCCCGGTAGTCCGTTTGCGAACGCGCACAATATTGCGGTGTCGGGAGGCTTGAGCGGTTCGCACGTTACGCTCGTTATCAGACAGGTTACGTTTAGGGGAACTGCCGAGGGCGAGAAGATGAGCGGCAGCGCAACGATTCGAGGCTCGATTTACACCTTTGCAGCGCAACAAGGCACGCCCGGCAGCGGTAAATCGCACCGGTCGTAGCGGCCTGCGCGATCGTTGCGCAGTCAGAATAGGCGCGGTTCGGGCGGCGGGATCGCGCCCTCAAGTTCTAGCAGCGTACGTTTTAGCGCCAGGCCGCCTCCATAGCCGGTCAGCTCGCCGTCGGATCCGATAATGCGGTGGCAGGGAATCACGATGGGAATGGGATTTGCGCCATTGGCGCGTCCGACCGCGCGCGCGCCGTTCTCCAGTCCAAGCTCCTCGGCGATCGCACCATACGACATCGTGGCTCCATACGGAACGGCGAGAAGCCGAGTCCACACCTGTTGCTCGAACGCCGAGCCCGCGGGTTCGAGCGGTAGATCGAAAACGCGACGCTTGCGGCGAAAGTATTCGCTCAACTGCTCGCGCGCGGTCCGCATCCCCCGCGCCGCAGCCGCGGGCAGAGTATCCGGTGACGCGGTTGCCCGTCTGCGGTTGGGAAGCAGAATCTCGACGAGAATGCCTTCGGCGTTCACCGTCAGTTGCAGTGGGCCGACCGGTGTTTCAAGGGTCGACCGGAAGAGCGCGCGGTCCATACCTTGCTATAACATTGCCGCGAGCTCTTGGAGTTTCGCGCTATTTTCCGAGCAGCTTCTCCAGCTCGCTCTGCGTGTAGACGAAGGGAACGTGACTCGGGGTCACGATTCGCGCGATGTCGCGCACCATGACGCTCGCCACACCCTCGAGCGGCTCGGCGGCCTGATAGTTGATCCAGGCAACGATCGTTAGGCCCGTTGCGGGCGAATAGTAATCGGCCGTGTTGTAACCCGGCAGCGCACCGGTGTACCCATACCAGCCGGCACTGCAGGTGATGCCCAGACCGAACGAGGTGTTCCCGAGAAACGGAATGCAGTTGACGAGATCGGCGCGGGTCGACTGACCGCCGGCTTCGCCGCTGGCGAAGAGCTTAACCCAGCGGCGGATGTCGTCCATATCCGAAATCATCGCACCGGCCGATCCCATGAACTCGACCGGTATCGTGTTGCTGACGTCTTGCCAGTTGCCGTCCTTCTCGAGCGCGTAGCCGCGCGCCCAGGGTGACGGCATGGCCTGGGTGTCCGGGTACGACGTATGCGTCAGTCCATACGGTACGATAAACCGCTTGCGGATTTGGTCGCCCACCGTATCTTTGGTAAGCGCTTCGATGATGAGACCCAGCAGCAAGTAGTTGGTATTGCTATAGTGATAGCCTTGGTTCGGCGCAAAATAAGGCTTGTGTTGCACCGCCCATCCGATGAGCAGCCGCGGGCTAAAGTTTTTCGGGACTTTCCAGTTCAGTTGCGCGAACTGCGGCGTGTCGTACGCTTCAAAGAGGCCGCTCCTCATATTGCATAGCTCGCGAACGGTGATGTGATCGGCGTTCGGGATCGTGACGCCGAGCGCAAAGCGGCTCAGCGGATCGTCGAACGAAAGTTTCTTCGCGGCGGCCAGCTGAAGCAGGACGCCAACGACGAACGTTTTGGTATTGCTGCCGATGCGAAAGTGGTCGGCACGCGTCAACGCCGTCTTGGCAGCGAGATCGGCGTATCCGAAGGCCCGTACGTAGCTATGACCCTGGTTATCCCAGACGCCGATAAGCGTGGCTGGGATGGGCGTCTTTCCGCCAAACCGCACGCGGTCGCGTTGGACGGCGGCGGCGATCGCCGACTGCACCGATGGGCTAGCCACCGATGGCATTTCCGCTGGAGAGGCCGCAGCGGGTAGCATGCGCGGCAGAGATGCGCACGCCAGAGCGAATCCGATAGTTGCAAAAGAGCGATTGGACACGGCGACTCCTCGATCGGCTGCAAAAAAGCGGCCGCTATTAAGGGGCCGCTTCCATGCTATTCCGAAAAATCTTGTCGCGTCAATGCCGACGCTTGGCTAGCCGTACAATTCTAGTCTCCAAGTTCCGTCGTATGAGCATTACGGTAGTCGAGCCTCGCACGCCGGCCAATCGACGTTGGCGATGAATGCTTCGATGTACTTTGCCTTTTCTGCCGGCTTGTAGTCGAGAAGCCAGGCGTGCTCCCAAAGATCCATGACCACGATTGGTGCGCAGCCGGCGAGATGGTGCAGGTCGTGATCGCCGATCCAAACGTTGAGCAACTGCTTAGCTGCCGGATCGTAGTAGAGAACGGCCCAGCCGATGCCGCGCATCGAGCCAATTGCCGCAAAGTCGCGCTTCCATTCGTCGACGCCGGCGAACGCGTTGCCGATCGCTTCGTAGAGGCGGCCCGACGACAGTTCGCGCGGCGAAGTGGTGAGGTTGTCGAAGTAATATTCGTGCAGCCTCATACCATCGAACTCCCATCCGAGGCGGCGCACTAGCTCGGCGTATCCCGGATCGGCGCCGGAATTCTTGCCGGCCTCCCGTAGCGCCGCGATCCGCTCGCACAGATCGTTGGCGTTCTTGACATAGCCTTCGTATAGGCCAAAGTGGGTGACGAGCGTTTGGTCCGAGATGCCCTGAAGGCCTGACAGCTTCCAGTGCTTGGGAGTGTACGGTGCGGTGGCGATGGGACTCACTATTTCCTCCAAAGTGCGGATGTTATGATAGTATCCCCGCATGGACATCTTTAAACTGTTACGGCTCTCGGCTTTTTACGGCGCGATCGGTTCCTTGTGCGTCCTCGTGACGGGATGCGCAAGTAATGCGCCCAGCCACGTCTCTGCCGGCAATGCAGCCGTGCGAGTCTCTGCGGCGAGCGAGCTGACTCGTCACGCGATCGATACTGCCGTCGAGCTGGATCGTCATCTCTATGGCGGCCGCACGCCGGTCCCCGGCGTGCTCATCGGCGTGTGGGACGGTAGCGGGGGCAGCTACGTGCACGGTTTTGGTTACGCCGACCTGGCGAAGAAGCGTCCGCTCACCAACGCCGATCACTTTCGCATCGGAAGCAACACCAAGACGTTCGTGGTGAGCGTCATCCTGCAGCTCGTCGACGAGAAAAAACTGGGCCTCGACGATCCGATCAGCCGCTTTGCCATCGGTGTCAACGTTCCTAACGCCGCGAACATTACCATTCGCCAGCTATGCGAGATGCGCAGCGGTCTCTTCGAGGCGTACGACACGCCGCAGTTCGAGAAGATGAACCTTACGCCCACCATGAAGTTCGATCCGAGGACGGTCATCGGATGGGCCGCGCAGCAGAAGCCGTACTTTCCGCCGGGCCAAGCGTACAAATATAGCAACACCAACTATCTCATCCTTGGGTTGATCATCGAGGCGGCGACGCATGACAGCGTTGGAAGTGAGATACGTAAGCGCTTGGTCGTACCGTTCGGACTTTCGAACACGAGTTATCCGGAAACGCAAGAAATGCCGGATCCGTGGGCGCGCGGCTACGGCCTCGACAAGGAGCGCAATTGGGAGGACGTCAGCAATACGATTCCCGTCTCGTTGATGGGCTCCGCGGGCAACATGATCTCGGACATGGGCGACATGAAGCGCTGGATCACGCTCTACGTCACCGGTAAGACGAGCGGCGTCGAAACGCACAAGGCACTCATCGACTGCATACCGACCGGCTCGGGAAACCTCGCGTTCGGCCTCGGCCTCGGCTGTAGCGCCGGCTGGTACGGTTATACCGGCGGATTGCCCGGCTACAACACGGCCAATTACTACTTTCCAGCCGGCGGCGTCACCATCGTTGCCTGGGTCACCGCGCAGCGCAATCAACCCAAACCGGGCGTCGCCAACGCCATCTTCCGCGACGTCGCCCACATCATGACTCCCGCCAACACGCCGTTTAGCGGCAACGGGATTTAGTTAGAGCTCAATGGCTCCTCCGACCTACGGCGACCATCCTCCAGGAGGAAACGGGCGCCTTCGGCCTAGAGAGAGGGGCGAGTGCAGCAACTTTTTGAAGGACCCGACTCTCTCCGCTCGCGGTCGGAGCGCATCGCGTTTTGGCTGACGGCGCTGTTCGCGTTGCCTGCCGCGCTGCTCATCGGTTATCTGCTGCACGAGTCGATCGGCGCGTCGCAAGTCGCACTCTTCATCGTAATAGCGATGATCTACGTCACCTTGGCTCGCGGGCGCCTGATCGGTTCCAGCGTGCGAGTCCATGAAGGGCAGTATCCGCGCGTCTTCGCAATTGCCAGGCGCGCCTGCGCGCAACTGCAAATTCCAATGCCGCTCGTCTTCGTTCGTGAAGATAACATCGTTCCGGCGGCGGCGCTCGGCTTTGGCGAGCCCTACGCGCTCGTCCTCTCCAGCCACTGGATCGAGGTCTTTCGCGACGACGAGCTCGCGTTCGTGATCGGACGCGAGCTCGGGCACATCGCGGCGGGACACACGCGGTTTCTCTCGCTGCTGAGCGTCAACGGCAACGAGAACCCGCTCATTTCGTTGATCTTCGGGGGCTGGCTACGACGCTGCGCTACGACCTGTGACCGCGTCGGCCTCTTGTGCTGCGGTTCGCTCGACGCCGCAATTCGGGCGATCGGCGTCTGCGCGTTTCACACTTTCGGGCGTAGGGTCGACTATCAGGCGTTCGCCGATCAGCAGGCCGAGATCGCGTCCGACAGCATCTTACGCTGGGGAACGTTGCTCGGCAGCGAGCCCTATGCGACCGTGCGTATCGCCGCACTGCAACAATTCGTTGCATCGCCGGCGTACGCAAACGCCAAGGCGTTGTTCGAACGGGACCGCAGCGAAGAACCGCCGCCGCTGCCGTCGGCGGAAACGACGCAGATCGGACCGCGCGACTGCGCGGGCTGGTGGCGCCGATTCGCCGCGTTTTCGATCGATACGATCGTCGTGCTGGCGATCATCACGTCGTTTGGCGGCAACGTTGCACCGGGGGTTGCTCACGGTAGCGCCGCGAGAGCTGCAACCACGACGCATGGCAAGGCGGCGCAACCTTCTCCATCGCCTAGCGCGAACGATGACGTCAGCGTCGGACCGTTCGTCTTTACCAATCCCGGCGTGAACGTGCGCGTGGGCGACGACGAGGTGCCGATAACCTCGGCCCTGCTCGTGCTCGTAAACTTCCTGGGATTTCCATTTTGGTTTCCGGTCTATCTGGCGCTGCTCGTCGTCGTTGCCGGACAAACCTTCGGCATGATGATCGCGGGGTTGCGCGTGGTGCGTACGGACTTCGGCAGGCCCGGCATCGCGCAGACGCTGGGGCGCTATGCAATCGTTCTGCTGGTATGGTGGCTCATCGTACCGTTGA
>JBPYDW010000231.1:0-5452 GCA_051986335.1 Vulcanimicrobiaceae bacterium
GGGCAATAACCGCGTCGACGATCGCCGCCAGCCGCCCAGCTGCGGCGCCGGCCACTGCGGTCACCTCGGCATGCGCCGTTTCGGCGCCGGCAGCGTTGGTGATCAGGCTGATGGCCAACACCCGCATTCCCAAGCTGCGCGCTACGATCGTCTCCAAGACCGTCGACATGCCGGCGGCGTCGGCGCCGATCGTTCGCAAGTAGTGCGATTCGGCCGGGGTCTCGTACGATGGTCCGAGCATCCCGGCATAGACGCCTTCGCGCACTTGCAGCTCGTCCATATCGGCCTCGCGCGCCCACGCGCGCAACTGCACGTCGTAAGCATGGGCCATATCGACGAACGGATCGTTTAACTCGAGTCCGACCAGCGGATTGACTCCGGTCAGGTTGAGATGATCGCGCACGATCATCAGTTGTCCGGCGCGGTAGGCGGGGTTGATCGCGCCGGCGGCGTTGGTAAGGATCAGCGTTTTTGCTCCGGTGGCGTGAGCGAGCCGAACGCTTGCCGTGACTTGCGATGGCGTAAAGCCCTGGTACAGATGCGCGCGCCCGGCGAAAGAAAGCACGCGTTTTCCGTGCACGAGTCCCAGGCGCGCGGCAGCAGCGTGTCCGGCCAGCGACGCGACCGGCAGCGAGCGCAATTGCTCGTACGGAACTTCGGTGAATGTGGCGTAGCGCGAGAGCGCATCGGAGAGGCCGCTTCCCAGCACGATGGCGACGTCGATCGTACCGCCGGCGGTGTGGGTCAGGCGAGCCGCGTCGGCAGCGATTGCGGTCGGGAGATCGGATGCGGTGCTCACGACGCCTTAGCCACGCGTCGCCGCCGGGCTGTGCACGAGCAAGTCGTTACCGGTCATGCGCTCGGGTACCGGCAAGCCCATGATGTGCAACAACGTCGGCGCGATGTCGCCGAGCTTTCCCCCACTCGCGAGCGTGCCGCGCAATCCGCGAGCGATCAGGAGCAGCGGCACCGGGTTGGTCGTATGGGCGGTCAGCGGATTGCCGGCTGCATCGATCTTCTCTTCGGCGTTGCCGTGATCGGCGGTAATCGCGAGTAAACCGTTTGCTGCCAGCACCGCGTCGGCCAAACGTTGCAAGCAGGCATCCAAAATTTCGAGCGCGCGAACGGTTGCCGCGAAGTCACCGGTGTGTCCGACCATGTCCGCATTGGCGTAGTTCATCACGATGAGGTCGTACTCGTGCCGCTCGATCGCGACGACGGCGGCATCGGTGATCTCGACTGCGCGCATCGCCGGCGCGAGATCGTAGGTTGGAACGCTGCGATCGGACGGAATCAGCTTGCGATCTTCGCCGGGGAAAACGTCCTCGCGCCCACCGTTAAAGAAATACGTCACGTGGGCGTACTTTTCGGTCTCGGCGAGGCGCAGCTGGCGCAGACCCGCGCGCGAAATGACCTCGCCGAACGTATCGAACTGAGGCCGCGGTCCAAACAGAACCGGGTTCTTAAAGGTCTCGTCGTAGCGCGTCATCGTGGCAAAGAAGAGATCGTGATACGCTTTCGGCGCGAAGTGCGCAAACGTTCCTTGCGCATATTCCGGAATGCCGGCATCGAGCGCGGTGGTCAACTGGCGCGCGCGATCGGGCCGGAAGTTGAAGAAAACGATCGCGTCGCCGTCGGCGATGGGACGCGGCACGCCGACCGACGCCGGCACTGCGAACTCGTCGTCCTCGCCGCGGCCGTATGCTTCGCGTACCGCCGTCAGCGCATCGCCGGCGTGATGCGGCGCTTTGCCGGTGGTCAGCAGATCGTAAGCGAGCTTGGTGCGTTCCCAGCGGTTGTCGCGGTCCATCGCGTAGTATCGCCCGCTGACGCTCGCGATCGCTCCCGAGCGCCCGAGCGCTGCGAGTGCCTCTTCGAGCCGGCTAACGTACTGCTCGGCCGAGCGCGGCGGCGTATCGCGTCCATCCAAGAACACGTGTACTGCAAATGGGACGCCGGCCGCAGCGGCGACGCCCAGCATCGCGATCACGTGCGAGAGCGAGGAGTGCACCTGCCCGTCGGAGAGCAAGCCCATGAAGTGCAGCGTGCCGCCGCTGCGCCGCACGTGTTCGATCGCTTCGCGCAGCGTTGGATTTTCCGCCAGACGGCCGGCGGCAATATCCTGATCGATGATCGAAACGCCCTGCGGAACGACGCGCCCGGCGCCCATGTTCATATGGCCGACTTCGCTGTTGCCCATGACGCCCTTGGGCAACCCGACCGCTTCCCCGGAAGCTTCGAGCATCGTCCACGGGTAACGCTCGAAGAACGCGCGCCAGTGCGGCAGCGTTGCGGCGGCGACGGCATTGCCGTGCACTTCGTCGCGACAGCCCCAGCCGTCGAGCACGCACAGCACGATCGGGCGATAATTCACGTCCGAGCACCGGCAGCCGCGGCGATCAAGTCGCAGAAGCCGTCAACGTCCAACGATGCTCCGCCCACTAGGCCACCGTTGATGTTTGGCATCTCCGCGTAGGCGCCGACGTTTTCCGCGGTTACGCTGCCGCCATACAATATGCGCGCGCCCTGCAGGCCGGGAACGCTGTTGCGGATTACCGCCATCGTGGCGTCGGCGTCGCTCGCGTCGCAGTTGTTCCCGGTGCCGATCGCCCAGAGCGGTTCGTAGGCAACGACGACTCTGGTAACCTCAGCCTCGCTCATGCCGGCGAGCGCCGCGCGCGTTTGCACGGTGACGCGCTCGTTGGTATCACCCGCCTTGCGTTCCGTCGACGTCTCGCCCACGCAAACGATCGGCGTCAAACCGGCCGACACCGCCGCGCGCGTACGCTTGTTGACGGTCTCATCCGTTTCGCCAAAGTACTGTCGCCGCTCCGAGTGACCGACGATGACGTAGACCACGCCAAGCTCGACGAGCATATCCGCCGAGACCTCACCAGTAAACGCGCCACTGCGCGCCCAGTGCACGTTTTGTGCTGCCAGCTTCACCTTGCTTCGGGAAAGGCCGGCAGCAGCTGCGGCCAAGGCAGTAAACGGGGGCGCGATCGCCACGTCGACGCCGCTGGGTAACGAACGGTCGCGCGCGCGCAGCGCGTCGATGTAGGTCATGGTCTGGGCGACCGTCTTGTTCATCTTCCAGTTGCCGCAGACCAGCCGTCTCATGCGTTCTCGAGCGCCGCCACGCCGGGTAGCGTCTTTCCCTCGAGGAATTCCAGCGTTGCTCCACCACCGGTGCTGACGTGCGTCATCGCCGCAGCGAAACCGAGCTGGTGCGCGGCGGCCGCCGCGTCACCGCCGCCGACGATGCTGGTCGCACCCGCTGCCGTTGCGCGCGCGATCGCTTCACCGACGACCCGAGTACCGTCCTGGAACGCGCGCTTTTCGTAGACGCCCATCGGACCGTTGAACACGATCGTCTTTGCGCTTTCTATGACGGCGGCGTAGGCGCGTGCGGTCGCGGGACCGATGTCCAATATCATCTCGTCGCCGACCGCTGCGATTGGTACGATGTGGGCGCGATCGTCGGCGTCGTAGGACGGCGCGACGACCGCATCGGTCGGCAGATGCATCGCCACCACCTTCGCCGCAGCGGCGTCGAGAATTGCTTTTGCCGGCGCCAGATCGTCGTCGCGCAAGGAGCGGCCGACGTTGATGCCCCCAGCGGCCAGAAATGTGTTCGCCATGCCGCCTCCGATGCAGAAGGCGGCTACGTGGTGCATGAGATTGGTAAAGACCCCAACCTTGTCTTTCACCTTCGCTCCACCGATCGCGCATACGTATGGCTGCCGCGGGTTGGACGTCAACGACGATAGCGCGTCGAGCTCCGACTGCATCAGCAAGCCGGCCGCGTTGGGCAGCAGATGCGCGACTCCTTCGGTCGAGGCGTGCGCGCGGTGCGCGGTGCCGAAGGCGTCGTTGACGTAGAGATCGCCGAGCGATGCAAGCCGGCGCGCGAAGGCCGGATCGTTGCGCTCCTCCTCCGGATGAAAGCGAACGTTTTCGAGCAGCACGACATCGCCGTCGCGCATGCCGGCGACCGCAGCCTGCGCGATCGGGCCGACGCTGTCGCCGGCGAACGTTACCGGCCGTTGCAACCGAGCCGAAAGGGCACCGGCCAGCGGTTGTAGCGAGTAAGCGGGATCGATTTTCCCATCCGGTCGTCCCAGATGGGAAAGCACGATCACCCGCGCGCCACGATCGCTCAGGTTGCGCAGCGTCGGAACGGCAGCGTCGACGCGGGTATAATCGGCGATGACGCCGTCTGCAAGCGGAACGTTCAGATCCTCGCGAACAAGAACGCGCTTCCCGCGCACGTCGAGGTCGGCGATCGTGCGAAACGCCACGACGATCAGGCAGAAAGTTTGCGCAGCACGAGGTCGGTCAAGTCGGCTAAACGGCACGAATAGCCCCACTCGTTGTCGTACCAGGCGGCGACCTGAACCAAATCGCCGTTGGCATTGGTGAGCTTGCCGTCGATGATCGACGAGTAGGGCGATTTCTTGAAGTCGCTGGAGACGAGCTCTTCCTCGGTATACTGCACGTATTTGGCCAAAGCGCCCTCGGCCGCCGCGCGCAAGATGCCGTTGACCTCAGCCTTGTCCGTCGGGCGCTTCACTTGCGCCACGAGATAGATCATCGATACGGTCGGCGTCGGCACGCGCAACGAGAAACCGTCGAAACTGCCTTCGACTTCGGGAATCGTTAAATAGAGCGCTTTGGCCGCACCGGTGGACGTCGGAATGATGTTGGTCGCCGCGTTCCGCGCCCGGCGCAGATCCCGGTGCGGCGCATCCAGGACGTTCTGATCGTTGGTGTAGGAGTGAATCGTGGTCATGAAACCCTTGACCCACCCCAGCTTGTCCACAATCGGTTTAGCCGCCGTCGCCAAACAGTTGGTCGTGCACGATGCATTCGAGATGATGTTATGCTTGGCGGAATCGTAGCGGTCGCCGTTGACGCCCAGAGCGATGGTGATGTCTTCGCCTTTGGCGGGAGCCGAGATCAGCACTTTCTTGGCGCCGCCGCCATCGATGTGTGCGCGCGCCTTGGCCGCATCAGTGAAGAGCCCGGTCGACTCGATGACGACCTCGACGCCCAAGTCCTTCCACGGCAGCTTTCCGGGATCGCGTTCGGCCAAGACCTTAATGGTGCGGCCGTCGATCGAAATGCTATCGCCTGCGGAGGTTACTGCGCCGGGATAGGTACCGTAGTTGGAGTCGTACTTGAAGAGATGAGCAGATTCAGCCGGCGAGGTGAGGTCGTTCACGGCGGCGATTTCTATGTGCGGGTAGCTCTCTAAGAGCGCCTTGGTGAAGTTTCTGCCGATGCGGCCGAAGCCGTTGATTCCGATGCGCATAGCGCGGTCTTACCTGGCATGGCGCGGCGCGCCCTTCCCGCTCGGTGCTGAAGGACCCGCCTGCAAGCGTCGCGCGAGATGCGCCAGCGACGTGAGCCGGCTGTTTACCGTGGGTTTACCGATCGGCGGATTGCAGCG
>JBPYDW010000232.1:0-5193 GCA_051986335.1 Vulcanimicrobiaceae bacterium
GCATTTCGTCCAACGGCCTGAACGATCAAGGCCTATTCGGCACGGAATTCTCGCTCTATCCGGCGTTCAACACCGGCCACTACGGAAACGGCCCTTTCAGCTACTGTCCAAATCAGGACGGCACGCAAGCGCCCAGCAACGGATTCGCTCCGCCGCTTTTGGGCGGCACGGTCGTTTGCGCTCCGTACGGCGTACAGTCCGCCGGTTTCCAGACCAACCTGTCCGACCGCGAAGCGGTCTTCAACGTGCACTTTGGAATTCCGCACCACAACGATGGCGGACGCGACGACGTGCAACTTCTGTACGACGTCGGTGGAACCCACGGGCAGTGGTACGACAGCATCAACGATCTTGGCGGGCTCTCGACGTTCGAGCGCGCCTTCGATTTCTTGGTGCCGCCGGCCAGCAGCGGATTGCCGAATACCTTCGCCGGACACGTTTGCTATCTAATTAGCACGGTGGGTGTCGCAAGCGGCTTTAGCAACGGCCAGTGCGCGACCGGCGGACCATCGCCGTTTCCCTGGCAGGACGGCTATATCTATGCGCCGGGAACGCACTTCGGCGCCGCCGCCGACGCGGCGACGCTCAACCCATACTACTTCCCGGGATCGCCGACCAATCGACCGCTGTTTTCCGGCATTCCTACGGACGCGCGCAGCGGCGTAACCAATAACGTCGGCATCGTTAAGGTGCAGTACCAGAAGAACTTCGGCAGTAACGCGTACGCTCGCATCTACGGCTACTCGCTGTACTCCGACTGGCTGCTGAACAACCCCAACGAAGCGTCGCTGTACTACAACCTCGTCGGACTTGGCTTTGGCGCCAGCGCCGACTATCCGGCGCCGGACTACGTGCTTGACACGCACACCGTCGGCGGATCGCTGGAATTGGCCGATCAGTTCAACTCCGCGAACTTAGTGAGTCTGACCGCTAACTACGTTCAAGCCAATCTCAATCGCTTCAACAATGAGACCTGGTTGGCAAACGGGCTGAACACATCGTCGACCAATCTGGCCGATGCAAGCGGCAACTGCTATTCCACCGTTACCGGCCTGATCGATTCGTGCTATGCGGCAGATACTGCCGGATCGTACGGATCGCCGACGGATGGCCTGGCGGAAACGGCATGTGCCAACCCCTCGCTGGCGGCAACGCCGGCGTGCGCGGCGCGGGCGAGCTTCATCGTCACCCGTCCCAGCGGCGTGGGAACGACCAATGGAATCGTGCCGAAGTTTACTTCCACGGCACTGCAAGACGATTGGCGTCCTAACGACAAACTGGATCTGACCGTTGGCTTGCGGTTCGAAAACTACACCTACGATCTGGTTGACTCGAACACGGCGCAGTTCAACTTCTGGTTTAACGCCGCGCAACACATCTACTGTTACGATCCGGTGACGTTGCAACCGATCCTGACGACACCGACGGCGACGACGCCGCCACCCGCAGCCCCGGTCATTACGCCGTACAACGGCCCCTGTCCGATCGCTCCGTCAGGTCAGCCCGGGCGTCATCCCGACGGGCAGAACGGAAGTCTGCTGTTCAGCGCGATAAGCCCGAGCGCGTTCTCGCATTCGCTGCTGTCGCCGCGAATCGGCGGCACGTTCACCTTCAATCCGGACACGGTGCTCCGCTTCAGCGCCGGCCGCTATACGCAGCCGACCCCGGCGGCACAGGAGCAGTACCTCAATCAGTACGGCGCCGCGGCGGCGCAATCCGATTTCACCAACTTCTTCGGATTCGGCTACTACAACCCGGCTCACGACAATCCGGTGCAAACGTCGAATAACTTCGACCTTTCGCTGGAGAAGCACCTCAAGGGCACGGACTACAGCTTCAAGGTGAGCCCCTTCTACCGCTACACCACCAATCAATCGGTGATCGTGCCGTTAGGTCCGTTCTTCAACTCGGCGGTCAACCTCGGCGTACAGCGATCCGAAGGAGTGGAACTGCAGATTCAAAAGGGCGATTTCTCGCGCGACGGGATCTCCGGTTTCCTCTCTTACACCTACACCTACGCGACGATCCACTACAACAACGCGCCCAACGGCACGAACGCCATCGACGTTTTGAACAACAACATCAAGGCGTTCAACGCGCTGACGCGCGCCGGCGGCGGAGCGCCCTGCTACACGCCGGCAACCCCGACGTCGGCCGGTTCCCCGCTGGCGAGTTGTTTGGGCGTGGCGAATGCGATCGCCAATCCGTACTACGGCATGGCCAAGCAAGGTCTGCTCGATCGCGAAGGCTGGTTCCCAACCTACGAAAACGCGCCTCCGGCCGGCACGCCGGACGCCGCGGGCCCCTCGGCGAGCTCGCCGAACTTCTTCACCGGAGCGATCCAGTGGAAGCAACATCGTCTGGCGATTGCGCCGAACTTCGTGCTTGCCGAAGGAACGCAGTACGGTGGGCCGACCGACGTCTACGGCGTCGATCCGCGCAACTGTCAAGCGAATCAGGGGACGACGCACGCCGTCCCGGTCGGTTCGCCGTACGCACAGGATGCCGACTACTACACCTGCGGAGCATCGCTGGCGTCCGCGACGGGATTCTTGGCGGTTCCCGATCCCTACAATCGCAACGTGTTTGAAGGCGTCGGGCAGTACCGCGAACCCTGGCAGCTCAACGTCGGCATGCAGCTGCGTTACGACGTGAGTCCCAAGGTCACGGCCGTGCTCGACCTTGCCAATATCGTCAATAGCTGCTTCGGCGGTTCGAGAACGGCCTGGTCCAACACGTATAACAACAATCAAACGTGCCTGTATCTCAACAATGCTACCGCATTCACCGGCACGATCCCAGGTTCGGGCTTCTTCTACGGCGCTTCGCCGACGGCTTCGGCCAACGGAACCGCCGCATATTCGCAAGTATTGCGCTACCCGTACGCTCCCTCAAACGGCGGACTGCCGTTCCAAGCGTACTTGGAGTTCAATATCAAGATGTAAAGCGAGCCCCGATGCCAGACAAGGGCCTCTGCCACGGCGGGGGCCTTTTCTCTTGCGGCGGTTAGCTGCCGTTCGGTGCGAAGAGTATCTTTCCGACACGCCCGGGCCGTTCGGCCGCGCGCAGTGCTTCGCTCGCTCGTTCGAGCGGGAACGTCGCGTCGACGGGGAGCACGATGTCGCCGTTCAGCGTGTGCTCGATCGACCGGCGGATCGCATCGGCACGCTGCGCGTTGTCGGCGCGCTGCATCCACGCGCTCATCCAAAATCCGCGCACGATGAGCTCGTTGAAGATGAGCGGACCCGGATCGATTTTCAGCGGCTGCGCGCCGAGCGCGCCAAAGACGACATACTCTCCGTTCCTGCGCAGCAGGCGCAACAGCGGGATTGAGGTTGCGTCGCACACCGAGTCGACGACGCGCGCGACCGCGCCGCCGGTAATCGCTCGCGCCCGCTCCGGCCAGGCGTCGTCGCCGGTAACCACGACGTGCTGCGCTCCCCAACGCCGCAGCGCCTCGGCCGTCTCCTCTCGGCGCACCAGGCTCAGCACGTTTACGCCGCGCGCCTGCGCCAGTCGCATCAGCATCCGGCCCACCGCACCGCCGGCCGCGGTTTGCACGATCCAATCGCCGGCCTCCACCCGCAACTCGTCCAGCAGCACGATCGCGCTCATCGGCATTGCCAGCAATTGGCCGGCGTCGTTGTCGGAAATCGCATCCGGAACGGGGATGCACCCGCGCGCGTCCACGAGCGCGTACTGCACCCAAGCGCCAGGCCCGGCCGTCACCACGCGTTGCTCGCGGCGCAGCCCGGTCACGCCGCTGCCCAGCGCGTCGACGATTCCCACCATCTCGCTTCCGGGTGTCGCCGGCAGTTGCGGCTTCACACCGTAGACGCCGCGGATCGTTGCCAGGTCGTGATTGTGAATCGGCGAGCGCACCATGCGCAAGCGTACGTCGTGCTCGCCAGGCTGCGGCATCGCAACATCCACCGGTGCCACGACTTCGCTCGGCTCGCCGAACCTGTCGTACTGCAGCGCGATCATCGCCGCATCTTACGCTGCGCGCCACGCCGACACATTTTCTCCCACAGGGTTGACGCAGCGGGCCTCGCCTGCTATCGTAGCCGCATGTCGATCGCTATGATGATGACGGCACGGATGACCGCCTGTAACAGGGCCGGTAGCGGTTTGGCATAGCGTAACGTCGAGTAAACTATGCAGACCTCTGCCGGCAGCGGCGGAGGTCTTTTGCTTTCTAGACGTCGAGCAAGGACGAGCGAACATGCGAAAGACCATTGACATCGCGCTGCTGGGATGCGGCGTCGTCGGCGGAGGGGTCGCCGATCTCCTGCTGCGCGATCGGGTGCAGATTGAAGCGCGCACCGGCGTTTCCTATCGGATCAAGGGCATCGCGGTGCAGCATCTCGAGAAGAAACGCGACGTCGGCGTTCCACCCGACTTGCTCACCACCAACGCTGCCGGCCTCATCGCCGATCCCGACGTCGACCTGGTGATCGAGTGCATCGGCGGGACCGGGGCGGCGCGCGAGTTCGTGGAGCAAGCGCTCGAATTGCGCAAGCACGTGGTGTCGGCCAATAAAGATCTCCTCGCGACCGACGGCCCGCGCTTGTTCGCGCTGGCGGCGCACAGCGGCGTCACGCTACAGTACGAGGCAGCGGTCGGAGGCGGCGTGCCGGTCGTGCGAGCGTTGAGTGAGTCGCTGGCAGGCGAGGAGGTGCTCGAGGTCGCCGGCATCATGAACGGCACCACCAACTTCATCCTTAGCGCGATGCATGACGGCCGCTCCTACGCCGAAGCACTAGCCGAAGCGCAGGCGTTCGGATTTGCGGAAAGCGATCCAGCGAACGACGTGCTCGGCTTCGATGCAACGCACAAGCTGGCGATACTGGGTCAGCTCGCCTTTCGCGCCGCACTGGTCTCACCGCGCATTCCGCGGCGCGGCATCACGCACGTGAGCGCGGACGACATCGCGCGCGCCGAACAACTGGACTGCGTGGTAAAACTGGTGGCCTGCGCTCGCCGCGACGGCGATGCAATAGCGGCTGAGACGGCGCCGGTCTTCGTGCCGCGGTCGCATCCGTTCGCCTTGCCGCAAGGCGCCGAAAACTGCGTTCGTCTGGTTGGGCGATCCTCAGGCCCGCTGATGTTCTTTGGACTGGGCGCCGGACGGTATCCCAGCGCATCGGCCGTCATCGGCGACATCATCGCCGCACTGCGCTCCATCGGATC
>JBPYDW010000233.1:0-10535 GCA_051986335.1 Vulcanimicrobiaceae bacterium
CGCGCTTCGCCGGCATACCGCGTAGAACGGCGGAGCGCGTGCCGAGGCGTTCCGCGGCGCGTGCGGAAAAGAGCCCGCATGCGACGTGTGCTTTCATTCGTCTTGTCACTTGTGCTGTCGTCGACGACCGTCGCGGCATTCGCTCGGGCTGCCGGTTATGACGCGAGCCTCTTCTCCGGTCTCCAGTGGCGGTTGATTGGACCGTTTCGTGGCGGGCGCTCGCTGGCGGTGACCGGAGTCCCGCAATATCCGGAACGCTTTTATTTTGGCTCGGTCGGCGGCGGCGTCTGGGAGACCAACAACGCCGGCCGCACCTGGACGCCGATCTTCGACGGCCAGCCGATTGCGTCGATCGGTTCTATCGCCGTCGCACCGAGCGATCCGAACGTCATCTACGTAGGCTCGGGTGAGTCGGATATGCGTTCCGACATCCAAGCCGGCAACGGGATGTACAAAACGATCGACGGCGGCAAGACCTGGACGCACTTGGGACTTGACGACACGCGGCAGATCGGGCGCATCCTGATCGACCCATCCGATGCCAACGTCGTGTATGTCGCATCGCTCGGGCATCAATACGGCCCCAACGAGATGCGCGGGGTCTTCAAGACGACCGACGGCGGCAAGAGCTGGACGAAGGTCCTCTACAAAGGGCCCGACACCGGCGCAATCGATCTTTCAATGGATCCGAACGATCCCAAGACGCTGTTTGCCGCGTTGTGGCAGACGCGGCGTCCTCCCTGGAACGTCTATCCGCCCAGCAACGGTCCCGGTGGCGGTCTGTACAAGACGGTCGACGGCGGCGCGACGTGGACGCAGGTTAGCGGCGGCGGATTTCCCACCAAGACCGGGCGAATCGGCATTGCCTACGCACCCTCCGATCCGTCGCGCGTCTACGCCGCGGTCGACACCAACGATGTGAAGACCGGCGGCGTCTTTCGGTCAGACGACGGCGGCACGACGTGGACGCGAACCTCGAGCGACAAGCGCATTTGGAAGCGGGGCTGGTACTTCAGTGAGATCCGCGTCGATCCCAAGAACCGCGATCAGCTCTACATCATGAACACCTCCACCTACCGCTCGACCGACGGCGGGAAGACGTTCGTCGCCTTCAAGGGCGCCCCGGGCGGCGACGATTATCACGCTATGTGGATCGATCCGACCAACGCGGATCGCATCATTTTAGGCTCCGACCAGGGAGTCGTTGTTTCCGTCGACGGAACGAAGACGTGGAGCTCGTGGTACAACCAGCCCACCGGGCAGTTCTATCACGTCGCGCTCGATACGCGCTATCCGTATTGGCTCTTCGGCGCGCAACAGGACAGCGGCGCGCTGACCGTAACGAGCCGCAGCACCCATTCACGGATCGGCATCCTGGATTGGAAACCGATCGACGTCGGCGGCGAGAGCGGCTACATCGCCCCCGACCCGCTTCATCCCGGCATCGTCTACGGCGGTACGGTAACGGTCGAAAACGTCGCGACCGGTTGGGAACAGCAGGTCGATCCCACGCTCAAATATCCGGGGACGATTTGGCGCAGCACCTGGACGCTGCCGCTGGTCTTCTCCCCTGCCGACCCGCACGTGCTCTACTTTGCGCACCAGCGGCTGTTCCGCACCGATGACGGCGGCCAGACGTGGACGATCATCAGCCCGGATCTGACACGCGAACGCAACGTGGTGCCGGCAAACATCGATCCGGCGACGTCGGAGGACAACACCGGACTCGATCGCCGCGGCGTGATCTACGCAATCGCTCCGTCACCGTTGCGCGCGCACCAGATTTGGGCCGGTACCGACGACGGCCTGATTTGGCTCACCCGCGATGACGGACGGACCTGGCAGAACGTTACGCCCCCGCAGCTGACGCCGTGGAGCAAAGTCGGTATCATCGATGCCTCACACTTTGACGCCGACACCGCCTACGCGGCGATCGACCGCCATCGCTTGGACGACGTCCATCCCTACATCTACAGCACGCACGACGGTGGAAAGCAGTGGACACTCATCGTCAACGGCATTCCGAGCAATCACTTCGTCAACGTGGTGCGGGAGGACCCCAACCGCAAGGGCCTGCTGTACGCCGGCACCGAGCACGGCATGATGATCTCGTTCGACGACGGCGCCCATTGGCAATCGTTGCAGCTGAACATGCCCGACGCCTCGATTCGCGACATCGCCTTCCGTAACGGCGACGTGGTGATCGCAACCCATGGACGCGGTTTTTGGGTGCTCGACGACGCCTCACCGCTGCGGCAGCTCAGCTCCACCGTCGCCGGCGCGCGCGGTGTCTACCTCTTCACCCCGCACGACGCCATTCGCGTACAGCCCGGCAACGACGAAGGCACGCCGTTCCCGCCCGAAGACCCATCCGCCGCCAACCCGCCCGACGGAGCAATCATCGACTACTACGTCAATAGCACCAGCACGCCGGTTCAACTCGACATCCTCGATGCGAGCGGGAACGTGATACGTCACTTCTCCTCAGCACGGTCACCGCAGAGCACTAACCCGCAAACCGCGGATATTCCGGCGCACTGGCTGGTAACGCTCTACCCGCCGTCGGCCGCGCTCGGCGAACATCGTTTCGTTTGGGACTATCACTACACCGACGAACACGGACCGCTCGCACCGCCCGGCCGCTATCAGGTCCGCTTGACGGCAAACGGAACGACGCTGATACAACCATTGGTTGTCGTTCGCGACCCGCGCGTTCGCGCTACCGACGCCGACTTGCGCGCTCAGTTTGCGCTCGCGCAGCAGATCGCCGCCGCCCGCGAGCAAGTCACCGCAGCGCAGACTCGCATTTCCGCACTGCGGCCGAAGCTCGCGAACGACGCGGCGGCGAAAGCGCAGCTCGATCATCTTGCGGGTGCGCCGGTCGTCAACTCGCCCGATGATTCGGTCGGCCGTCCATCGCACGACTTTAGCAGTTTTACGTATCTGAAGGATGCACTGGAGAACTTGCAAAGCGTCGTCGAAAGCGCCGACGCGGCGCCGACGCCCGACAGCCGCGTCGCTTTCAGCCAACTGCAGTCGGTGTTGCACGCCGACCTTGCCGAGTTCGACGCGCTGGCGCGCAGCACGAAATAGGAGCGCCTAGGGGATTTTGCCGTCCTCGTGCCAGCGGCGGGTGAGGTAGAGCCAAAACGCGAGGCCTGCATACTCACCGTACCGCCGAAACGCGCGCTGGATCGTGCTGTCCTTCGCTCGTTTTTTCCCGCTCAACCGCAAGTACGTCGGGCGCGTCCACGAGTCGAGCACCAGGCGGTGATACCTCCCGGTGAGCTGCATCACGTGGGCAGCCGCATACGGTCCTACACCCGGCAACGACAGCAGCTCTTCTTCGCATTCCTCGTCGCCGAGGCCGGAGCCGGCACGAAAACGCTCGAGATCCAACCCGTTGACGACGTCGCGAGCCAATTGCCGCAGATAGGCGCCGCGATAGCCGGCACGCGCGCTATCGCGATACCACGCCTCCGGCGCCTGCGCCATCTGTTGCGGCGTTGGGAAAGCGCCGCCGCCCAAGCCGTCGACCAGCGCGCCGACCATGCGAATGGTGCCGGCCCAAGCGCAGTTGGTCGTGCACACCGTCTTCACGACGTCCTCGAAGACACTCGGGCTGGCCAACATTCGTCCGGCACCGACGCGCACCCAGGAAAGGTCCGGATCGCCGGCTACCGCGGCGTAAAACGGCGCGAGGTTTTCGTCGAGGCGAAACATGCGGCGAACCGCCGTACGCGCTTCTTCCGTCGCGCGTTTAGCGAGTTTTTCAGCGCTCTCTACGACCAGCTCGCCGCCGGAGTCGCGCAAGAGCAGCGGCCTCGGGCGCCCGTCCAGACGCAGCACGACCGCGTAGCTCCCATCGTCGCCGGCGGTAGCCGGAGGCAAACTCGCGACGCCATGCGAGCGAATGGTGTGTGGAAACGAGATCGGTTCTCCGCCGACGCCACGCAGCGGAAGGCGGGCGACGATCACGCCGTATAGGAGATGTTGACGGCGCAGCCTTGCGCTTCAGCGCGCATCAGAACCGCGTAGACGGCGTCGAGCTCTTCTTCTATTCCGGCGATCTCGCGGGCGCTCACCGGAAACCGCGCCGCATACTCCCAGAGGATGCGGTGGGCGCGCTCGAACGCCGAGCGCAGTCGCTGCGGGGTGGCCTCGAGCACCGGCCAATCCAAGTTGCTGCGCGGCTTGACGATCCGCCAGCCGCGACCGCTCGACGGCAATGCGTCGTCGAGATCCAACTCGAAGGCGTGCGGAATCGCCGCCAGCACGTCGAGTGCTTCTTGATCGAAGCGCGAGAGCGGCAACCGCATCTCCGCCAAGCGCACGATGTAGCGAAAAAACGCAACGTTTCCAACCGTATATGCGCCGGCGGGTGAGGCCACGCTAACGTGAACCAGTTCGAAGTCCGAGTTTCCCGAATACGAATCCACGAACTCCAACGCCTAAGGAAGCGCCTTCACGAGCGACTCGACTGCCTCCGCACTCTTATCGAGAGCAGCCTTCTCTTCGGGCGTCAACTTGATCTCGATAATCTTCTCCAGGCCCTTCGCGCCGAGCTGGCACGGAACGCCGACGAACAAGCCATGGATGCCGTATTCCCCCTCCAAGTACACGGCACACGGCATGATTTTGTGCTTGTCTTTCAAGATCGCATCGACCATCTCCATGATCGAGCGACCCGGTGCGTAGTACGCGCTCCCCGCCTTGAGCAAGTTGACGATCTCACCGCCGCCTTTCGCCGTGCGATCGACCAGACGGTGGATCGTTGCGCTATCCATCAGTTCGGTGATCGGAATGCCGGCAACCGTCGTGTAACGCGGCAACGGAACCATTTGATCGCCGTGCCCGCCCAAGACAAATGCTTGCACGTTGCTCACGCTTACGCCAAGCTCCATTGCAACGAACGTACGAAAGCGCGCGGAATCGAGCACGCCGGCCATCCCCAGGACGCGCTCGCGCGGAAAGCCGCTAATGCGCCGCGCGACCTCACACATTGCGTCGAGTGGATTGGTAACGATAATGAGAATACAGCCGGGCGAATGCTTTACGGCTTCTTTGGTCGCATCGCCGACGATCTGCGCGTTTGCTCTAACGAGATCGTCGCGGCTCATGCCGGGTTTGCGCGGAAAGCCGGCGGTGATAACGACGATGTCGGATTTCGCCGTCGGGCCGTAGTCATTGCTTCCGGTAACGCTTACGTCGCGCCCTTCGACCGGCAGCGACTCAAGCAAATCTAAGGCTTTCCCTTGCGGAACGCCTTCGATGATGTCGACTAAAACGACGTCGGCAAGTTCTTCTGCCGCCAACCAATGCGCTGTCGTAGCGCCTACGTTTCCAGCGCCGACGATGGTGACTTTCTTACGCACGATGCTCCTTGAGGAAGGGAAACTGCGGCTTCTTATTGCGCTTTTCCAAAGCATTCCCTGGGAAAGCGCGCGCACTCCGACTTTGGTAGAATCCGGGAAGCATTGTAGCGGTTCCGGCCAAAGAGGAGTCCGCCAAAAGTCATCGCGTGACGCTCGCCTGCTAGCGAAAATGTACGTTGCATTATAAGGTTAAGGGAATTATGAAAGCTTCCGTCGTTCCTCCCCCGCCCCAATCCCAGGCCGGACTTCGCGGCGCCGTCGTCGGCGACACCCGTCTCTCGTCGATCGACGGCGAGGCAGGGAAACTGATCTATCGCGGGATCGACATCCACGACCTCGCCCGCGCCTCCACATTCGAAGAGGTCGCATATCTGCTTTGGTTCGGTGCGCTGCCGACCGCGCAGCATCTGGAAGAATTTCGCGCCAACCTTGACCGCCATCGCCGCTTGCCGGACGGCCTCTTCGACGTGCTGCAGAAGCTGCCGAAGAACGCAACGCCGATGGATGCGCTGCGCACCGCCGTATCGGCGCTTGGGCTATTCGATCCGGCGGTGAACGATACGTCGCAGGCCGCCAGCGTCGAGAAGGCGCTCAAGCTGACGGCGGTCTTTCCCACGATTCTCGCCGCGTACTATCGCCTTTCCGAAGGGCTGCAGCCAATCGCTCCGGATCCGCGCCTCGACACCGCTGCGAACTTCTTGTACATGTTCACCGGTAACGCTCCCGACGAGCGCGCCGCACGGGTGCTCGACGTCGCGTTGATCCTTCACGCCGATCACGGCATGAACGCTTCTACCTTCTCGGCGATCGTCACGGCCGCCACGCTATCCGACATGTACTCGGCGATAACGTCGGCGATCGGAACGCTCAAGGGCCCCCTCCATGGCGGTGCCAACGAAGGCGTCATTCACAACCTGCTCGAGATCGGCGAACTCGAGAGCGTCAGCGGCTGGGTCAACACGAAACTGGACGCACACCAAAAGATCATGGGCTTCGGTCATGCCGTCTACAAAGCGTACGATCCGCGCGCAACGGAGCTGAAAAAGATCGCCAAGGAAGTCGGCACGTCGGCCGGCACCACCAAATGGGTCGACATGACCGAGCGCATGGAGCAGGAAGTTTGGAAAGCGAAGCAGCTGTATCCGAACGTCGATCTATATTCCGCTTCGGTGTACTATACGCTCGGCATCCCGACGCCGTACTTTACGCCGGTCTTCGCCATCAGCCGCGTCGCCGGCTGGTGCGCCCACGTCATGGAACAGTACGCCGATAACAAGCTGATTCGTCCGCGGGCAAACTATGTCGGCGCGCGCGGCGTGCAGTACGCTCCAATCGCCGAGCGCACCCAAGACATCGTCCTTTAGTTACAAGTCCACCAAGCAGACCCCGGCGACATCGAGGCAGAAAGCATACCTCGATGATTGAGCCGGGCATCCGTGGCTACGACGATCGGGACGTTCCGCCCGACTCCGTTTACGATCGCTGCATCCGTTGCGGCCTGTGCCTGCCGACCTGTCCGACGTATCTGGAAACCATGACCGAGACGTCCAGCCCGCGCGGCCGCATCAGCCTGATCAAGGCAGTCGGCGAGGGGCAGCTGGACGTGCTCTCGCCGGGGTTCGTGCATCAGATGTCCGAGTGCTTGGACTGCCGCGCCTGCGAAGCCGTTTGTCCTTCGGGCGTGCAATACGGGCAGTTGTTGGAGCCGGCTCGGGCGCAGGTCGAGCGCGCGCAAGCTCCCGGCCGCAGCACGACCGAACGCACCTTTCGGAACCTGCTGCTCAACGGTTTGTTCGCAAATCTGGGCCGAATGCGCGCCGTTGCCACGCTGCTGCGGTTCGCTCAGCGGACCGGGCTTCAAAGCGTAGCGATCCGCTCCGGCCTGTCTCGCGCGCTCGGCCTTGGCGCCGCGAGCGATATCGCTCCGCGCATCTCCGACCACTTTTTCATGCCCGATGACCAGCGGTTCGATACACCCAACGCGAAAGCACTGGCCTTCTTGCACACAGGTTGCATCATGCAAGTTGCTTTCGCGCACGTGCACGAGGCCAGCGTTCGCATGCTGCAACGAGCGGGGTGTTCGGTCACCGTTCCGCGGGATCAAGGTTGCTGCGGTGCAATCGCGGTGCACGCCGGCGAGCCCGACCTGGGAAGGGAGCTGGCAAAGCGCAACATCGCCGCCTTCGAACGCTCCAGCGCCGACGTCTACGTCGTCAACGCTGCGGGCTGCGGCTCCGCACTCAAAGAGTACGGCCTGCTTCTTGCCGATGACCGGGAGTGGGCCCAGCGCGCCAAGCGGTTCAGCTCCCGCGTCCGAGACATCGTTGAAGTCTTGGACGCCCTCCCGCTCGACCCGCAGATCGGCGAGCTCGCGCTCGACGTCACCTATCAGGAGCCTTGCCATTTGGCGCATGCACAACGCGTCACCGGCGCGCCACGGCGTCTCCTCGCCCAGATTCCGGGCCTTCGTCTAGTGGAGATGAGCGAGAGCGCCGTGTGTTGCGGAAGCGCGGGCATCTACAATCTCACCCAGCCGGAAATGGCACAGCGTCTAGGGAGGCGCAAGGTCCGCAACGTTATGGCCACCGGCGCGCAAACGGTGGTCACCGCGAATCCGGGCTGCGCGCTGCAATTGGAATGGGGACTGCGCGACGCCGGTTCGAACGTGCGCGTCGTTCATATCGTCGAGTTACTCGACGACGCGTACGCAGCCTACAACGCGGCTAAGCGATCTTCGTCTTTGAGCGCCGCCGCCAAGGTATGATAGACGGCGAAGACGCGCACCAAACCGGTTATGTTGAAGAGCCGTTGGATCGGCCCCTCGCGGACCACGACCCGGATCGTAGCGCCGTGCTCTTGACTTCGCCGCTGCGCGCCGATCAACGCGCTTAGCCCGGTTGAGTCCAGAAACTCCAAATGCGTTAGGTCGACGATGACGTCGCGCTTGCCCTCGGCGGTCGCTTCGATGAGCGCTGCCTTTACCTCCGGCGTTGTGGCAATATCCAGACAGCCGCGAACCGCGAAGACCACCGTGCCGCTCCGCGTCTCGGTCGTGTAGGAAGCGCCTAGGTCATCGGTCATGATCTTGTTCCTTTCGCCAACTCGCCGTGGTACTCGCGCCAACTCTGCACGAGTCCGCTTTCAAAGTGCACCAACGCGCAGCCGGCGCGCTCGTACCATTGCTGCTCTTTCCGGTGTATGCCAAAACGGTATGCCACCGCGGCCCGCTCGCCCTCCACGAGTACCTCTTCGACGTCGAGCCGCCAAGGCGGCCCCTCGCGGAAAAAGCGGGCGAAATGCTCGGCCAGCGCCTCCCTTCCTTCCAGCACCCTGCCATCGGCCTCTCGATACGTCGCGCCGGGCGCAAAGCAGGCCGCAGCACGCAATGCATCGTGCGACGACCACGCCTCGAACAACGACTCCAGGATTGCGTGGATAGCCATCGCAACGTGGTACGATGTTTGCCTACAATCGCCCCCTTCGTTAGAGAAGTCTTGGAGGCAACTGTGCCGCGCAAGAAAAAATCGGCCGCTCGAAAAACGGCGTCGTCACGCAAGAGCGCGACCCGCAAGCCCGCGCGGAAAAAAGCTGCGAAGCGTACGGCGTCGGCCCGCAAGAAGACCGCACGCAAATACAGCAAGAAGGCGGCTCGCAAAGTGCGCAAAGTGATGGAAGAATTTAAGGAAGGCAAACTGACGTCGGGCCGCTCCGGACGTAAGGTCAAGAGCCGCAAACAGGCGATCGCGATCGGCTTGAGCGAGGCGAGGGCCGAAGGCGACCGCGTTCCCGAGAATCCTAACGAACCGTAGGGGTCAAATGTCGGCGAATCGCCGAGCCGCTTCGTCGTAGCGCCACGGTGTGGCGTTGGTGAGATGAACGCCGCCGATGTACCGATCGAGCGGCGCTGCTTCGAGCCAATCGCCCTCGCCGGCCAGGATTCGCCTGCCGAGGGGTGTCGCATCGTAGACGCCGTCGCGCTCTTCGATAAGCTGCGCCGGAGCGGCGGCGAGATCGTGCAGAACGGCATAAAATCCGGAGTCGCCCATGAACGAGGCTTCTTCTTGAGCCTGCGAGCGGCGGAACAGTTCTTCTTTCGATGCGGCGCCGCGCACCGCAGCGTTGAGCGCTTGCCGCTGCGATCGCGAAAGGCCGTCGCCGCCGGGGAATTCTTCGCACAGCCGAACGAACGCGCGGCGAACGAACGGCAGACCGACGCGATCGGTGGCGGCAATCTCGGTCAGCCCCCACGGCTGCGGATCGGTAAACGCTTTCCACGCGCCGCTGGCCATTGCGATGGTCGCATCGGAGATGGGGCGGCGTTTGGGCATGAGCGCGAGTAGCTCCGAAGGCTCGAGCGATCCCAAGTACTGATCGCTCTGCACGAGCGAAACGTGGCTGGGCGGCATGGTCATGTGGGTCAGCACGCCCAGTATCTGCAGCAGCTGCAGCTGATCGTAGAGATCGTGCTCGAACCAGAGGATCACTTCTTCGAACTCGGCTGCACGGCGCAAGGTCGCGTCTCTCCGCTCGAAATCGCGGTGGATCTTGATGGCGTGGCCATAGCCGCGGGAGGCAAGATAGTCCGCTCGGATTCGGCTGAGCTGTTCGAGCGGCACGTCGGCGGGCACTGGGCCTTCGTTGAGCGTGTCGCGCCAGGCGATCTGCGTTCCGACCAGACCGGCTTTGCGAAACGAGTACAACACCGAATCGCCGTTGGTGACGTGCAGTGTCTGCGCGCTCTGAGGCATACTGCCGGGTATTCGCAGGCTGCCTGGCCGCTTACTTTTCGACCGCGGCCGCTTACGCAATCCTTTCGCTGAAGATCAGCTTATTGCTGGAGGGGTCCACCACGCACAGCTCGCGCGTTCCCCACTCCTGTATAGTAATTCCCGGATTCATGTAGCGGTACTTTCTCGACGCCAGCTCGCGATGGAGCTCTTCGACACCGGTCACGTCCACGACGACGTGCGTCCCCGGAGTTCCATCGCCGTGATGCTCGCTCAGGAACAGTTGCAGACCACCGCGCGAAACGCCCATGAACAGGGGAGCGTCCTCGCTAAACCGGTGTTCGAAATCGACCGCAAAGCCCAAATACTCGACGTAGAATTCGCGCGTCTTGCTCACGTCGAACATCCGCAGAACCGGAATCGTGCGCTTGAG